>JAEUHE010000012.1 GCA_016793885.1 Verrucomicrobiales bacterium | reverse complement strand
GCGTAGGTATGAGTTTTGTCCAGCGGTCCTGAAAGACTCAGGCAGCATTGCAGAACGGACGGAAACGGGGCCACCATAAGGGCCAGTTGGTCTTGCTAACTAGCTGGCGGCATTACGGGAGACCCTCGAGAAGAACGCTTGGAGTAATACTCCGACTTAGCGAATGAGATCGGCGAAAAGCACCTACATGGGGACCGCCCCGCATACCTGAGTGCATGTAAATCGCCTGACCCGTTTCCGTCCGCCTGCTCTTCCAAGAAAGCATATGGACTCGATTGAGACAATATTCAAAAATCTCAAAGGCCGCGTGGTCGGCTTTGATTCCCATCCGGACAGCTTCACGGCGGCCCTGCTGCAGGGCCGGACTCCCGCTGAAGCCATCACTCAAAAAACCTTCAACCAAGTGCCCATGGGCCAGCTGATAAGCTGGGCTCAGAAGCACACCACCTCGGAGGACTGCATCGTTCTAGAGGCTTCGGGCAATAGCTTTGATGTCGTACGACGACTGGAAGCTATTGGTCGCACCGCCCTGGTGTTGGAAAGCTGCCATATGGGCAAGCTCAAGGAAGCCCATGCCAACAATGACAAAATCAGCGCTATTCGCATCGGTAAAGCCTTCCTCTCCGGCACGGCTAAGCGAGTCTGGGTTCCTGACCCCAAAACCCAGGAGCGTCGCGATTGCTTCCACATGCATCGTAAAACCGTCAAACGCTGCACCCAAACGGTCAACCGCCTTGACTCTTATCTGAGCGATAGCGGAGTGCGACTCGACCAATCACTCACCGACTTAGACCACGAGAGCGCCCTAAAACTGATCCATGAGTCACGAGACTGGGCACCTCGCCAACGAATGGTGATTGAGGGCTTAGCCATGGAACTGGAAGCCGCTCGCAAGCAACGTTGCCACTGGGAGAGTCTCATCGCCACGGAGGTCGCTACTGATCCTAAACTCTTAGCTCTGACTCGACTGAGCGGAGTGCGTGATATCGTTGCGTTCGCCTTTGGAGCCATCGTGGGGGACATCAAACGCTTTGAGCATCCCAAGAAGCTCGTGAGCTACATCGGGCTCTACCCGGTCTTTGATGACAGCGGCAACAAAAAGTGGAGTGGAGGTATCGGGGGACATGGACGCAAGGATCTCCGCTCGTTGCTGATGGAGTCGGCTCAGTCGATCCTCCGCGGTAATAGCCCATTGGCCAAGTGGGGCAAGAAGCTCTTGGCTTCCAAGGGCTCCGTCAACTTGGCAGCTGCGGCAGTAGCCAGGAAACTGGTCATCGCCCTTTGGTATCTCATGAACGGCAAGTGGGAGGGTATGGAAGAGATCAGCAAACCCCAGGCGATCAAGATCGGAAAGATCATCTCCAAGATCGGACAGAATGGGCTCAAGACCCTAGGCAAGGACCGAAAATCTCTCCGTCAGGAAATGAATGAGAGCCTTCTCAAGGGGCGAGTCTACGAGTTGAAGCCATTCCCCAACGTCGAACCCAAAGCTGAACCAGAGCCTCCAAGAAAGTTCACGACTCAGGCCGAAGAATACGGCCTGGCTTGATCTAAAAGAGCAACTCTACCTACCATAAAGCAACGAGCAGAGCCGCCTACGGCGGACCTGTTTGTTACCCCCAAAAAGGGAGGGGAGGACGGACCCAGTCCGTCCTCTCCTTCTCAATCTTTTGCTTTCTTCCACGGGCACACTTGGCGATCCAGACTTCGATTAGTTATTTCGAACAATTTCCCTTCGGTCTTTGTTGACAAACCACATACCCGTCCTTCGCGGTTCAATCTTCGGTCCCCCTTCCACTCCTCACGTCGTCCCCTACAGTTCCGCAGTTAAATCCACCACCCCAAAAAAAGTCCCGCGGGATCCTTCCCGCGGGACTGCGTGTAGTACCGAAATGGTCTTGGTTCGCGCGATCAAAACATCAGCTGCGCTCGGGCGATCAGGCGACCTTGGTGGTCCTCCGCCCCATCCGCGCTGCCCAGGTGGTAGTTCAGCTGGAGCTTGAGATCGTTGCCCTTGATGTAGTAGTTCACACCGAACACCCAGGCGTCCGATGAGTTTCCGGAGCTGTCGAGGTCGAGATCCAAACTCTCGTAGCGCACCAGCGCCTGCACCTTGCGCGGGAGCACGTAAGCCGCGAGCGTGAGATGAAAGCCATCGGCATCAAGCTTCGCGCTCGGCAGCTGGTTCAAGGCCTTGTAGTGGGCTCTAAAGTATTCCCCCCGGAATTCGAACCTACCCAGCTCGAACTGAGTGTCAGCCGCCCAGACCCGTCGATCTCCCTGGAAAATGTTGTCGACGGACCCGCCCGGCACCGAGTCGAAACCCAGGCCGGACACGGACACATTGCTATCCTTGCTCGCATAGGCGTTGATCCCCAGCGACCACCGACTTTCCAGCTCGCCGATCTTTCCCTTCCAGGGTGTCCCGCTCAGCCTTCCGGTATAGGTAAACTTCTCATTGTCGTTGAAGCCATTGTTTTGGGCAGGCCCGTTGAACGCAGCAACGCCATAAGCCAAACGATCCTCATAGAAGTCCCCGGTCACGGAAGCGCCCACCTGCCGGCTGATGGTAAACTGGTCCGTGGCCATCGCGCGCTCGGCAAACAAGCGGGCCGAGGCGGACTCCAACTGCTCATGACCGAATAAGGTCTTAAATTGGCCTACTCGGACATTCGCAAAATCATACCGATTCCACTGGATGTAAATGTCGGTCGCCAAGGCGCGATAGCTGGAGTTATTCCGGAGATTGGCGTTGCCGAAATCTCCCTCCAGCTTCCACGAGAAGTTCTCGAGAAAACTGCCCGCCACACCCAGCCGCGCTCGCCGGACCAGAAAGCGATCATTTTCGGAGAACCGGGAATCAGGCACGTCTCCAACCTCCAGCTGGGTCTGAATGAGACCGCCAATCGTAATCTTGCTCTCCTTCCCTTTGGCCATGACCGTAGCCGGAAGCTTGACGGTGCTCCCAGGCTCGGCCGGCTTGGCGACTGCCTTGCTGCTATCCTTCAGCTGAGCCTTGAGATCGGCATTCTCCTTTTTCAACGAATCCAATTGAGCCTCAATAGCTCGCAAGCGATCCTCCACCCCAGGGTCCGCCGCCACGCCAGGTAGCACTCCGCCCAGAGCGATAGCTGATGCTACGAGCCAGCTGGAACCAACGCCACCAGACCAGGTCGTGCGGTTGGGCGTGCGTTGAATCTTACCACGAGTCTCATGTTGTCTCATACCAAGACAACATCGGCGAAGCCGCCTCGCCCTTTAGCGCAAATTCAGGAGCCCGCTCACTCGCCTTCGACGATCCGGTGGGTCCGGTTGAGTTCCAGATTGGACAGCTTCTGCCGCGAGCCGCGAGGCCAATGAACCACCACTTCCTCAAGCTTGGCCTCGCGCCCCAGCCCTATCGTCACGGGCAGCTCGCTTTGGGAGAGGTAGCCGCGAGTCGGCATCACCTGGCGCCATTGAACCCGGCCGCCAGCGCGTATCATGATCCAAGCACCGATGGCATCGCGATTGGTATTCTTGCCCACCAACTGAAGCCGGATCCATTGAGCTGGCCCCGATAGATCGTTGCGCAGCACCACTGGCAACCCACCTACCTGCGTCATCACCACATCGAGATCCCCATCGCCATCAAGATCCCCGAAAGCCGACCCCCGACCGACCAGCGGCCGCGATAGGTCCGCACCGGCTCGGACCTCCGGCACGGCGACAAACCCTGGACCCGCACCTATCCCACGGGTGTTCCAATAGAGCCGTGCCGACTGTCGATAGTTCTGACTTTTCTGGACCCGGTTAATGTCCTCCTCGATGTGGCCGCTCACCGTCAGAAAATCCTGCCAGCCGTCTAGATCATAGTCGAAAAAGAAGACCCCAAAGGATAACGAAAGCCGGCTCACCGGCCCGATGCCCTGACCGATGGCCTCGTCGCTGAACAGCAGCGGATCCTGCTGCGACACATAGAGCGCGGTCATCTCATTGGCAAAATTCCCAATCGCGATGGCCAATTGATCCTCTTCGTGGGCCCGCGCGGAATCGATGCCCATCGCCCCACGCGTTCCGCCATAGCTGTCGAAGGCGATCCCTGACACGGCCCCCATCTCCTTAAAGCGCCCGTTCTTCTCGTTGTGGAAGACGAAGTTCTGGACCGTGTCATTGGCCACCACGAGATCGATCCAGCCATCGCGATCCAGATCCACCGGGGCAACGCCCAAGGATTTCGCCATCGGCTGGGACGTCGCACGGTTCAGCACCTCGATTCCGGCGGCCGCGGAAACGTCAGCGAACCGCCCATCGCCCTCATTGCGGTAGAGGCGGGGATGAGCGCCGGGGAAGTTGTCGGGCGGGCCATAGGCTCGTCCGATGCCCACCAACCGGTAATCGACCGAGATATCGATATCCCGAGACCATTGAACATAATGGCAAACAAACAAATCCAGATCGCCGTCGTTGTCATAGTCAATCCAAGCGGCGCTGCTCGACCAATCCGTCGGACGATTCACGATCGCCGCAGTCTGAGTGACATCCCGAAACCGTCCCTCTCCCAAGTTTTTAAAGAGCAAAGCACGTCCAACCCCCGAAAGAAACACATCGACCAGCCCGTCGTTGTCATAGTCACCCACCGCCACTCCCGTGCCGTAAAAACTCACGGCCAACCCGCTGGGTGCGGTGACGTCGGCGAATCGCCAATCGCCAAGATTTCGATACAACGCGGCCGTCGGGGCCGGGGTTCGCGGATCGGGAGTCCAAGGCCAGTCGGAAGCATTGACGAAGAGCAGATCCTGGCGTCCATCGTTGTCGAAATCGAAAATAGCGACTCCCGCCCCCATCGTTTCCGGCAACAGCTTCTCCCCCCGGGCACCGGTGTAGTGTTGGAATGAAATACCCGCCCCGGCAGTCATGTCGGTAAAGGTGCTGTGAGGGATCCGCTCCAGGGGCGGTGGCGCCGACTGGGGGGCCTCGATGGGAGTCTGCTGGACGCTGCGTTTCTCGGATCGCCAGCTATCCCAAAAAAATCCCATGAGCACTCCCACCACCACCACTCCCAAAATCGCCAGCGAGCGCCAAAACGCCCGACCGATGATCGCATCGTCGTTCGGAGGGGGCGGTTCGTTGGTCGCAACAGGCATGACTGCCACCTAAAGACACTCGCCTCCCCGCAAAACGCAAGGGGAAAGCGAGGGATCTCACTTTGGAGGGTGCCAGACAGATCTCGGGAACTAGGCCGAGAGCTGTTGAACCGCAAAGGACCCTCTGCCTGCAGGGGAAAGAACCAAAATCTGCGACCCGGTCGCATTTGACCATTGAGTCCACCTCCAGCCTGGTTAACCTGACTCCATGCTCACGAAGCTGATCGAGCAACTCATCGCGAAACAATCTCTCTCCGCCTCCGAGATCAAAGGGGCGGTGAAATGCCTGGTCGACCCGGAAGTGGCCGTCGAAGGCAAGGCAGAGTTCCTCACCCGGCTGGCCGAGAAGGGGGAGACGGTCGACGAGATTGCCGCGTTCGCTGCCGAGCTTCGTTCCCTCTCCATCTGCCCAGAGTTGGATGCCGCGACTCGCGCACGCGAAATTGTCGATGTGTGTGGCACGGGAGGGGATCGGCTGAACACGTTCAACATTTCCACCACGGTGGCCCTGGTCACCGCCGCCGCGGGATTGGTCGTCGCCAAACATGGCAACCGCGCCGTCACCGGCACCTGCGGAAGCGCCGATGTGCTGGAGGCCCTCGGCGTGCGCATCGACCTCTCCCCAGCCGAGGCCGCCCAGTGGCTGCGCGACCACGGCTTCGCCTTCTTCTTCGCACCCCATTTCCACCCCGCGTTCAAACAAATCGGGCCTGCTCGCAAGCTCTGCGCTGAAAAGGGGCAACGGACCTTGTTCAATTTCATGGGACCGCTGCTCAACCCCGCCCGGCCGACAGCGCAGCTGGTGGGAGTCGCTCGCCCGCATCTGTGCGAGCTCCTGGGCAAGGTGCTTCAAAGCCTGGGAATTCGCCGCGGGATGGTGGTCTGCGGTCAGGTAGGCGAGTTTCACCTGGATGAGCTTTCCACCCTGGGAAGCAACACGATCGCCGAGTTCTATCAAGATCGCGGCTTCGCCAATTCCACGCTCGATCCGATGGCCTTCCCGCTTCAGCCCTCTTCCCTGGCTCAACTCGCCGGCGGGGACAAGGCCGCGAACGCCGAGATCGTGCGGCAGCTCCTCAACGGAGCCGACCGAGGGCCCAAACGCGATGCCGTTCAACTCAATGCGGCGGCCGCACTGTTCGTGGCCAACGCCTGCAAGTCGGTCGCGGAGGGCTGGGACCGCATCGGGGACGTGATCGATTCCGGCGCCGCGAGTCGGAAGCTCGACGAACTGGTCCAGGCGTCGCGCGGATAGCCAGGCCCCCCCGCCCATGCTGGAAGAGCCTTCGACCACACAATACTCAGCGCAAGACCTGCGACCGCCTCCCCTTCCGCATCTCCAGGAACCAGAGGCCACCTCAAAACCAAGCTTCTCGCTGCCCCGCACGATCGTTTTGCTGGGAATCGTTGGATGTGGGGTAGCCGGGCTGCACTTTTTTCCTCCAGGCCAGGGGGGATTCTATCCGCCGTGCCTGTTTCATCGAGCGACCGGACTCGACTGCCCGGGCTGCGGGGCCACACGCGCGGCTTATTCTCTCCTGCATGGAAACATCGGGGTGGCTTGGCACCAAAATGCTCTCCTGGTGCTGCTCGCCCCCGCGGGGCTGATCGGGGGTGGAGTCGCCGCCTGGAGATGGACTCATCGGCGACCGATGCCGTCACTTCCGGGCCAGCCCTGGACGATCTATATGCTCCTGGCAGCCATGGCCATCTTTGGCATCGCACGAAATATGCGCTAACTTCGATCACCCGGCTAAGCTCCAGGACCGCACGGGGGTCCGAAGTCCGAGGGAGATACGGAAGCTGAGAACTGTCGCCTTGTGAACTCCCGCGGACATACGACGGAAAACACGTTGCAAATCTCACCCAATTCTTAGCCACCCGCCCTCCTAATCATAAAAAATTTGATTCCCTACCACCCAAAGCACGCTATCATGTCCCACACCACTCGCCCGGGTAAAACAACTCCTTGCGGCTGAGCGTTGATTTTTAAGCACATGAGCAAGCATATGCGCGCCGTCGGCGTGGTCCCCAGTCGCAAAGAAGTGCGAATGATCGAGCATCCGGCTCCGGCGATCACCCAGTCAAACCAGGTCAAGATCCGCACCCTCGATGTCGGGATCTGCGGCACGGACCGGGAGATCTGTACCTTCGTGTATGGCGCCCCGCCCACCGGCTCCGACTATTTGGTTCTGGGGCACGAAGCGCTCGGGCAGGTGCTGGAGGTCGGCAGCAATGTCAGCCGGTTTAAGGTCGGTGACTATGTGGTTCCTAGCGTCCGACGTCCCTGCCCGGCTCCCAGTTGCGTTCCCTGCCGCGAAAGCCGACAGGATTTCTGCAGCACCTGGACCTTCACCGAACGCGGCATCAATCAGTATCATGGTTACATGACGGAGTGCTTCGTCGACGAAGACCGTTACCTGACCTACGTGCCGAGCGAGCTTCGCGACATTGCGGTCTTGGTCGAACCCCTGACCGTCGCCGAAAAGGGACTCGCCCAAGTCTGGAAGACCCAGCAGCGCCTGCCTTGGAACAAGGCTGCCACCCACGAACCCCGCGGCACCGGACTGAACGCGGTCGTCCTTGGCGCCGGTCCCGTCGGCATCCTCGGAGCCATGGCACTGGTCGTCAACGGCTTCAAGACCTACGTCTATTCACGCTCCAAGAAACCGAACAGCAAGGCCGATCTGGTGGAGTCCTTCGGTGCCGAGTACATCTCCTCCGAACAGATGAGCGTCGATGACCTGGCCAAGCACGTGGGCAGCATCGATCTGATCTACGAGGCGGTGGGCGTTCCGGGAATCACTTTCGATGTCATGCGCGTGCTGGGGATCAACGGGGTTTATGTCATGACCGGCATCCCTGCTCCGAAAGCCCCCATCTCGGTGGCCGCCAGCGAAATCATGCGGAATATCGTGCTGAAGAACCAAGCGATCGTCGGCACCGTCAATGCCGACGGGGATGCGTTCGCCTCCGCGATCCGCGACCTGGGAACCTTCAACCAACGGTGGCCCAAGGCGGTCCGCCAACTGATCTCGTCCCGCAACAAGCTGGAAAACTTTCAGGAACTGCTGGTCGGCAAGGCCACCGGCATCAAGAACGTCATCTCGTTCGACTGAAATAAATCCTCCTTCACCCCCGGGCCGGCTCTCGCTAGGCTCCGGGTATGAGCTTACTGCCCTTTGGTGAATTAACGCCTTTTAGCGCGCGACGCTTCGTTCCGAGCCAGATCAACCTCGGAGAGTGGGCGTCCATCGAACCGCTCTTCCAACGTCTGAAAGCGGATGCCGCCGCCTGCGCCTCGGTGGCCGATTTCGAAGCCTGGATCCTAGCCTGGGGTGAGCTCAGCGCCGCTCTGGATGAGGAGTCTTCCCGACGCTACATCGCGATGACTTGCCACACCGACGACCCGGGTGCCGAGAAAGCCTATCTGGAATTCGTCGAATCCATCGAACCCGAACTCAAGCCCTGGCAGCAGCAGATCTCGGAGATTTTTCTGGCCCACCCACTGAGCTCGAAGCTTCCCGAAGAACGCTATCGAATCCTGCATCGCGACACCGTCCTGCGCGTGGAGTTGTTCCGACCTGAGAACGTCGCGCTCGAAACCGAGGAAGCCAAACTCGGACAGCAATATCAAAAGCTGAGCGGCTCCCTGACGGTTCAGTATCAGGGCAAGGAACGCACCCTCCCCCAGATGAGCCCCTTCCTGGAAGAGCAGGACCGAGGGGTCCGCGAAGACGTCTGGAAACTCGTGGCCAACCGCCGACTGCAGGAGAGCGAAGCGTTCGAAGCCCAGTTCGAAGGGTTGCTCGACCTGCGCGAGCGGATGGCCAAGAACGCGGGCTATGCCAACTATCGCGACTACGCCTTCCGGCTGCGCGGTCGCTTCGACTACACGCCCGAACACTGCGAACGATTCCACGACGCGGTCGAGGGGGAGATCATGCCCGTTCTGCGCGAGCTTCAAGAGAAGCGCCGGGAAAACCTGAAGGTTCCCGCACTGCGCCCGTGGGACATGGCGGTGGATCCATTCAACCGTGCTCCGCTGCGCCCCTTCCAATCGGTCGACAAACTCACGTCGGCCTCCCAGAAGGTGTTCGATCAGATTTCTCCCGAGCTGGGAAGCGGCTTTCGCCTGATGCAGACGCGCAAGCTGATCGACCTGGAAAACCGGAAAGGCAAGGCGCCCGGCGGATACCAGTCGACCCTAGCCGAGGCACGCTTACCCTTCATTTTCATGAATGCGGTCGGAGTGCAGCGGGATGTCGAAACCATGTTCCACGAAGCCGGCCATGCGTTCCATGCGCTGGCCACTCAGAAGGAAGATCTCTACGCCTATCGAGGCGCGCCGATCGAGTTCTGCGAAGTGGCATCAATGAGCATGGAGCTTCTCGGCAACGAGTTCCTGGAAGAGTTCTACTCCCCTGCTGAAGCCCAGCGGGCCCGCCGGGATCACCTGGAAGGGGTTCTGAAAGTCCTGCCCTGGATCGCCACGGTCGATGCCTTTCAACACTGGATCTACACCCATCCGAAACATGCCCGCTCCGAACGGACCGCCGCTTGGGTCCAGCTGATGGGACGATTTGGAGACAAGGTCGATTGGACCGGATTCGAGGCTGTCCGCGCCAACCTCTGGCATCGCCAGTTGCACATCTTCCTGCACCCCTTCTATTATATCGAGTACGGGATTGCCCAACTCGGAGCCCTCCAAGTCTGGGCGAACTCGAAGAAGGACAAGCCGGGTGCGCTGCGCGACTACCTCAAGGGCCTCTCGCTCGGCGGTTCACGCCCGTTGCCTGAACTTTTCCAGGCCGCGGGATGCCGATTTGACTTCAGCCGGGAAACCATCAAGCCGCTGGTTCAGTTGGTGCGCAACGAAATGGCCAAACTGGCTTGAGCGGCAGGCGGACCCTCGCCAGCCAACCCGATGCAACTCATGAAACCCATCCTCGCCCTGGCGATACTCATCAACCTTAGCCTCGTCCCACTCGCCTCGGCCGCGAACTCGCCTGCCGCGCCGATCCACTGGCCTCAGTTCCGCGGGGCGGACTCCATGGCCGTGGCTGATGGGTCGCGGTTTCCTGAACGATGGAGCACCAATGAGAATGTGGCTTGGAAGGTGGAGATCCCGGGGCGTGGCTGGTCCTCACCCATCGTGTGGGGTGATCGCGTCTTCCTGACCACCGCTACGAGCGAGGGTCCCATGGACGAGGCCAAAAAGGGCCTGTACTTCGGCGGCGACCGCAAAGACCCGCCGGCCACGACGCATCATTGGTGGGTGCAATGTCTCGCCCTCAAGGACGGGAAAGAACTGTGGCGCCGGGAGGTCAAAAGCGGCAATCCCGTCAATCCCCTGCACATCAAAAACAGCTATGCCTCGGAAACGCCAGTCACCGACGGCGAGCGAGTGTACGCCTACTTCGGCAACGTGGGCCTGTTCTGCTTCGACCTGGACGGAAAGCCCCTCTGGTCCACCAACTGGCCGGCAGTGAAGACCCGCTACGGATGGGGTTCGGCGGCCTCGCCGGTGCTTCACGGTGACAAGCTCTTCCTGGTGAACGACAATGAAGACCAGTCGTTTGTGGTGGCGCTGGACAAGCGAACGGGAAAGCAGCTTTGGAGAACTGAACGGGATGAGCCGAGTAACTGGGCGACTCCCTATGTCTGGCAGAACGAGCAGCGAACCGAGCTGGTCACCCCGGGACGCAAACGCGTCCGCTCGTATGATCTCGATGGGAAGCTGCTGTGGGAGTTCGGAGGCATGTCCACGATTGTGATTCCAACGCCCTTCTCGAAGTTTGGATTGCTCTACATCAGCTCGGGATATGTCGGTGACAAAATCCGCCCCGTGTTCGCGGTGAAGCCGGGCGCGAGCGGGGATATCACGCTGCCCGCAGGCGAGACCAACAGCGCGCACATCGCGTGGTATCAGCCGACGGCGGCACCCTACAACCCTTCACCCCTGCTCTACGGGGACCAGTTCTATGTGCTGTTTGATTTCGGTTTCTTCAGCGCGCACGACGCCCGAACAGGACGACAGATCTACGAAAAGCAGCGGATCCGGACCCAGACCACTTCCTTCACGGCCTCGCCTTGGGCGGCCAATGGAAAGATCTACGCGCTCAGCGAGGACGGCGACACCTTCGTGTTCCAAGCGGGACCCGAGTATCGTCTGTTGCATAGCAATCCGCTCGACGAGATGTGCATGTCCACGCCGGCCATCGCCGGAGATCGGTTACTGATTCGAACCCTGACCAAGCTCTACTGCATCGCACCGGGAAAGTGAGTAATTGTGGCGTCGTCCATGTTGGACGATGCGCCAGCCTCCCGAGCGCAGCGGGCCTCATTGGTCCCAAATGGAAAAATGAGCAATGTGAAATCAGGTCCGTTGAGCCGCGCCCATTCCGAGGGGGATTGCACATTGTTCATTGCTCATTTCACATTGCACATTGGGGATGGACCGAGACGGCCCACACTACATTGTGGCATCGTCCGTGTCGGACGATCCGTGCGACAAACTCACCGAAACAGCTTCGGCGCGAAATCCACCAGATATCGCCGCCACACCGGCCAGGAATGGTCACCCTCCGTCACGAGGTATTCGTGCTGAATCCCCTTGGTTTTCAGCAACGCGGAAAAGGTCTCGTTGTTCTGAAAAAGGAAGTCCTTCTTTCCACACGCAATCCAGAACAGCTTCAGGTGGCGGTTCATTTCGTTGCCCTTTTCCAAATCTCGAGCAATCCAACTCTCCACCGGAGTCGCGGCGCTGAAGGCCCCCACCCACCCGAACTGATCATGGTGCTTCAAGGCCACCGTAAAGGCATGGTGCCCACCCATCGACAAACCGGCAAAAGCCCGGCTGCGCGGACGTGAGGCAACCCGGTAATGACTCTCGACCAAGGGCACGATGTCCTTCACCAGTTCTTCACAGTAAGCGCCGCTATTATTGGTCGCGTAGGCTTCCCAAGCTCCGGCAGCAGGGGGGAGTGCATGGCCATCCGGCATCACGACGATCATCGGCACCGCCTTCTTCTGAGCGATCAGCGAATCGAGAATCCAATGGGCCTTGCCATGAACACTCCAGCTTCCTTCATTGTCGCTGTAGCCATGCGAGAGATAGAGGACCGGCAGCTTGGAACCCGACCCGGCTCCCGGAGGCGTATAGACAACCACCTTGCGCCAGGTGCCCAGCACCTTCGAGTGATAAAGATGCTCATGGAGTACACCGTGCGGAATGTCCTGCAGATCCCAAGGGGCGGCAGGCACGGAAGGAACGTGAAGGATGCTGGTGTTGGGCCAGCGTTGCGGCTTGATGGCCGGGTTCTGGGGATCGATGACACTCAAGCCATCCACGACAAAACGATATTCATGCACCCCTGGCGGCACCGACGGCAAGGTCACGCTCCAGACGCCCTGATCATCTTTTTGAAGCGGCGTGTCGGAACCAAACTGTCCGACCACTTTAACCTCCTTCGCCTGCGGCGCCTTGAGCCGAAAAGCAACCCCGCCCCCCGGCAAAAGATCCGGAGAAACCAAGGGGGCCGCTCGAGGTGCACGGCGCGGTGGTGTGTTCGTCGCAGTGGAGTTAGATTGAGCTTGGAGCGGAGAGATAGCGCTCACTGCAATACAGAGACATGAAGCGAACACGAAGCGTGGCAAGTTCATAGCGAGAGAGGTCATCGGATGTGGGAATACCTTACCGATCTCCCCGCGGCCGATGCCACAAAATTATCGGTCAGCCCATGAGATAGAAGTCAGGCCAGCCACGGACGAGTGTGATTATTTCCGCGTGAGGCGTGGTCGTTGGTACGGAGTTGATCGCGGGGCGGTCCGCTAAAGCTTATAGTTCACTCGTCCGCCTTCAGGCGGATAGGTGTAGGAATGGACCTAGCGGCATGAAATTCACCATTCAGCCACTGCTTAAACGTCCTCCAACAGGCCCGTGGAATCGCCCAAGCTGGTCACATTCTTCGCCCCCATGTGCTGCGCCATCGTCAGGAGCAGGTTGGTCATCGGCTTGGATCCGTGGTTCACGTAGCGACCAGGCTTCAGCAGGCCACCACCTCCGCCCGCCAACAGCAAAGGAAGATTGGAATGGGTATGACGGTTGCCATCCGCATTACCGCTCCCGTAGAGGATCATGGAGTTTTGCAGCAAGGGGCTCCCATCCACATCCGTCACACGCTGGAGCTTGTCCAAGAGCTGCGCAAACTGCCCAGCATACCACAAATCGATGTCCTTCAGCTTTTGAATCTTTTCCTCACTGTTAAAATGGTGAGAAAGGTCATGGTGTCCTTCGGAGACACCCGCCTCGGGCAAAGAACGGTTGTCGCCATCGTGCCCCAGCAACATCGTCGCGACGCGCGTCGAATCCGTCTGGAATGCCAGCACGAGCATGTCGCACATCACCTGAACATACTGGGCACGATCCTGGGGAACCCCGGAGGGCGTGTCGCCCCCTGGATCCCGGACCTCGCCGAATCGCTCCGCCTTGTCGAGGCTGTTTTCAATCTCCCGAATTCCCGTGAGATACTGATCCAGCTTGTCGCGATCTCGTCCGTTGAGACGACGGTTCATCGCGCGGGCATCCTCCATCACGAAGTCGAGCACCGAGCGCTGCTCCTGCTGACGCCGCTGCAGGTTCGCCGCGCGTTCGCCCGGCGCTCCCGCACCAAAGAGCCGCTCGAAGACGAGCCGCGGGTTGGACTCGGCAGCCACCGGGGTGGTGGGGGAACTCCAGGAGAGGTTGAACTGGTAGGCACAAGCATAACCGGAATCGCAGGCGCCGGATCCCCGAATCGCATCGGCGCTCAGCTCCAGCGAAGGGAACCGCGTCAGGTGTCCGATCTCCCGCGCGATCGCCTGATCGATGGACACCCCGGCGCGGATGTCGGTGGCGCTCTTCTTCAACCGCACCCCCGTCAGGAAGACCCCGTTGCCTCGGGCATGATCCCCAGCCCCGTCGGGACCACCCTCGGCGAACTTCTGGTTCAGTCCCCCCAGGATTTGGAGGGAACGACGGTGGTTCGCCAAAGGCTTCAGGGTAGGGCTCAGCTCAAAGTCTGCGCCATCCTTTCCCGGCCACCAAGCGGAAGGAATCGCGCCGTTGGGAAAAAAGAGAAAGGCGGCGCGCACGGGGGCGGTTGCTTTCGTTTTCGCTCCGGACGGGGTGGCGCCCAGCAGGTTCAGCGATTCGAATGCTGGCAGTGCGATGCAAGCCCCCAGCCCCCGAAGAAAGCGGCGGCGGCTCAAACTCTGAAATCGGGCGATTGTGGATGGGGAGAGAGAGCTCATGATCAAGGGTGGATTGAGGTGGACGGACTCACAGACGCAGATTCAGGGGCGGATTTGGATACCTTCGAGGGAAGTGCACGGGTTCGTTGGAAGGGGACGGACTCCACGACGGATCGGATCAGAATTTGAGCCCGCCCCTGGTTCGCCTGGAGCCGAGCCACAATGTCATCCACCGTCGCCACATCATAATAATCGAGCCCTCGGCCCAGGGCATAAGTTAAAAGTTTCTCGGTCAGGGTCGTATAAAACTCGATGGAATGATCGCGAGCCAGAATGGATTTCAGCTGTCGAACGTGAGAGAAGCTTTCCCCGCTCAACAAGGCCCCGGTGGCATCGATCGGCTGCCCGCGCTCCTGATCCCGCCACATTCCCATGGCATTAAAATTCTCCAAGGCCAGGCCCAACGGATCCATCCGATTGTGACACGAGCTGCACAAGGGTTGATCGCGATGCAGGGCCAGCGTTTGCCTCAGAGAGAGGTTCTGTCCTTTCATGGCTTTGACGGCATCCTCCAGCGGTGGGATGTCAGGGGGCGGCGGAGGCGGGGGCGTTCCCAGGATGTTGTTGAGAATAAACAAGCCGCGCTTAACGGGCGAGGTACGGGTTGGGTTCGACGTTACGGCCAGCACGGAGCCATGGGTCAGCACACCGCCACGGGGGCTCTCCGGAGGCAGGCTCACCTTCCGCAGATGGTCGCCCGTGATGTTGAGGTTAGTCAGCCCATAGTGGCGGGCCAATCGCTCATTCAAAAAGGTGTAATCGCCGTCGATCAGCTCGATCAAGGCGCGATCTTCCCGAAACACATGCTCTACGGTTTTCTCCGTCTCCTGACGCAGGAACCGTCGCAAATCTCCGTTCAGCTCCGCTCGCAAAGGCTGGGCGGCACGGCGACCAAACCCTGCTCGAAATTCGTCCATCTCCTTGACCTCCGCCGGTGTCAGCGTGCTCTCGGGACGATCCCTCAGCTCGCGAAACCGCTGACGACGTTTCTCAAAAGCGGGATCGGGCGCCGCCTCCCGCTGCAGCACCTGCCGCGCATCGATCGCGATCGTGTCGATATCACGAACCTGCAGCCACTGCCCCACGAAATTGCGGAAAAAGGCCTCTGATTTACGATCGGCAAACAGCCGCTGGGTTTGGGCCGCCAAGTTCTTCCTCAGCTCCCCTTGGCCAGCCAATCGCAGGAGTTCCTCATCCGGCATAGAGGACCACAGCCAGTAGGAGAGCCGGGAGGCCAAGGAATACTCGTCGACCAACGGATGAACCTCTCCCTCCTTCAGCGGCGCAGTTTCTTCCTCTCGAAACAGGAACCGGGGCGATGCCAGCACCGCAACCATCGCCTGCCCCACCCCAAACTCGAAGGTCTTCCCCGAATGTTCATGGCTCTGTTCAGCCAAGCGAACCAACCGATCCACCGTTGCCCCATCGACCGGCCGACGGTAGGCCCGTTCTACAAATTTTCCCAAGATCTCCCTCGCGAAGGCACGACGGTCCTCCGTTCTCTCGCCGGGCTCATGGGGGAAGAACCGCGTGTAGTCCTTGGGCCGCACCCAATGTTCCGGTGCCATCGGCCCCTGGATGGCAATTGCGTCCAAACGTAAGGTGAGAGATCTGACCTGCTTCTGATCCGGGGTGAGTGGGTAAACCTCGACCAGCAGCTCATGGTCGCCCTCCCTCCAGTCCTGATCGAAGTCGTAGGTAAAGAGCTTGCCACCCTCACGAGTGAACTCCTGGCGCTGCAATTCCTTTCCGTCCACCTTGAATACCATTCGACACTTATTCTGATCGAACTGGTTTTCCACGAAGCGCTCCTGGGCGGTGACCGCCAAAGTCAGCCGATACCGTCCGGTGTTCTTCACCGAGAACCGATTCGAAAGAGCGGACTCCCGATAATAACTGAGATGCGGAGACTCCGTCGCCGGGAGACTGCCCGGGCGCGCCAGGAGCGTGAAGTCCTTGCCGGGAATCTTA
Source organism: Verrucomicrobiales bacterium (assembly GCA_016793885.1). Taxonomy (NCBI): domain Bacteria; kingdom Pseudomonadati; phylum Verrucomicrobiota; class Verrucomicrobiia; order Verrucomicrobiales; species Verrucomicrobiales bacterium. The sequence continues at coordinate 104,125 of JAEUHE010000012.1, read as the reverse complement.
CGCTCGGCCGGAACTCGGGAGGAATCAGGCACGCCCCGACTGATGATGGATCGGGCCGCGACAAGATATTTCTCCAACAGCATCGGCGACAGAGTCAGCACATCGCCCATGTTGTCAAAACCGTGCCCTGCATCATCCGCCGGAAACTCTTTTTCAGTGTCAAAGTCCACTCCCACCAAATCACGGATGGTGTTGCGATACTCCGTTCGGTTCAACCGCCGAACCGTGACCTGCCCTGGATCCAAATGGAGTGGGTCCACCTCGAATACCGAGGCCTTGATCCATTGCTCCATCCGCGCCTTCTGCTGCGTCGAGGGTTGGGGCTTTTTGGCCGGGGGCATCATCCCGGCGCGAACATTCTTCAGCACCTTCAGCCAAAGTTCGTGATCTGCGGTCAAGGCCTTCTCAGTGGGATAACGATCGAAGGCAACGCCCCCCTTCTCCGCTCCATCAGCGTGGCAGTCATGGCAGTATTCCTTGAGCAGTGGGGCAATGTCCTTCGCATACCGGAGAACCTCGGCACCCTGAGTTGTGGCGAAGCCCAGCCCAACGACCAACACCACCAGCAGCGCAGCTGCGCGCTCCGCGCCCGGGGCGAAGGACCTTAAAAAGCTTCGTGAGCGACACAGTGTCAGCATAGGACTTTGGCTAGGTGAATATCCTGCGCTCTTCCGGGGCCTCAGGCCAGAGGATTCTGGCGTGAACTCGGGTTTGACAACCAACTCGTCGCGATTCAGTCTGCCCCTCACCCGACGCCTGAATCGCTCCCTGCAAAGGCACGAATCCTCAGGGTCGGCTCGATAACGGTCCATGCAGCTCACCCTGTCCATTAGACTCCGTTACCGCCGCAGCAGCCCAGCCATGCCCCATGCCGATCGCCGGCCCCCGTTCGCGCTCGCCTTCACCCTCATCGAATTACTGATTGTCATCGCGATTATTGGGGTCCTGGCTTCACTGCTCCTCCCTTCCTTTTCCCGAGCCCAACAGCGCGCCCGTCGCACCAACTGCCTCTCCAACCTCCGACAAATCGGCATCGCATTTGCACTTCAAGAGGACGACCACAACGATCGTTTTCCAGATGATCGGCCGCTGAAGACCCAGTTGGGGTATCGTCCGTGGCGCACCTGGCCACCATCCGATCCTCGGGCCGGATGGGCAGCCCTCTCATTGAGCAATCACATCGGGAATAATGCCGTCTGGATGTGTCCCTCCCTGGATGGGGCCGGCCTGGGCCAAAGCGCCCAGGCGGTGCAACGCTTCAGCGCGGGAGTCAAGGCTTCTGCCACCGGATACTGGCTGTGGCGATTCGACCGGATCACCGATCCCGTGCCCCTCGACAATTTTTGGGGGAAATCTCGCGAAGCCGCGATGCACGACCTCCGCGCTGCCGAAAACCCCACCATCGGCCAGCCAAACTCCCCGTCGGAGGTCGAACTCGCGGTGGACACTTATTTCCCAAGCACCATCGGAACGGTCGATCCGCTGCTGTCCGGGCGATCCCCCCACGCGGGCGGACGCAACCGCCTCATGCTCGACCTGAGCGCCAGCTTCTGGAGCGACCCCCGGTTGCTGGCACGGTGAAGTCTTCGTCCTATCTATGAATAAAGCCCTGCTCGCAGCGCTCCTCCTCCCACTGTCCGCCGTCGCGGCCGATTCCAATTGGCCCGCTTACCTGGGGGACAAATCCAGCAGCCACTACTCCAAACTACGTCAGATCACCGTCAGGAATGTTCACAAGCTCCAGCCCGCTTGGACCTATCGGACCGGGGGATCGGATGCCAACAACCGGTCCCAGATCCAATGCAACCCGTTGATCCTCGACGGGGTTCTCTACGGCACCACTCCCGACCTCCAGCTCTTCGCGCTGGAAGCGCAAACCGGAAAGGAAAAATGGCGCTTCAACCCGGCAACCATCCCCGGAATCCGCACCTCGGGAGTTAACCGCGGGTTGGTCGCCTGGATCGATGGCAGCGACCGTCGAATCCTCTATGCCAACGACCACTTTCTCCACGCCGTTAACGCGGACACAGGTCAAAGGGTTTCCAGTTTTGGGGTTGCCGGAACCATCGACCTGAAGCAAGACCTGGGACGCGACATCAGTTCCCTCTCCCTCCAGGTAACCACTCCCGGAGTAATCCTGGGCGATCTTCTCATCATGGGCATGCGACTGGGCGAAGGACCAGCCCCGGCGGCGCCAGGACACATCCGGGCCTACAACGTCCGCACCGGACGACTGGTATGGCGCTTCAACACAATTCCCAACCCCGGTGAACCCGGCTATGAAACCTGGCCTCCCAACGCCTATCGCTATGTGGGGGGCGCGAATGTCTGGACGGGATTCGCGCTCGACGAAGAGCGCGGCCTGGTGTTCTGCCCCACCGGATCCGCCACCTACGATTTCTGGGGAGGTAACCGGATGGGCCAGAACCTCTATGCCAACTGCCTGATCGCCCTGGATGCCAGGACGGGGCGACGCATTTGGCACCAGCAGTTGGTTCACCATGACCTCTGGGATCGCGACCTCCCAGCACCCCCAAATCTGCTCCGGGTGAAGCACGGAAACCGAGAGATCGATGCCGTCGCCCAGGTCACGAAATCCGGTCATGTCTTTGTCTTTGATCGGGAGAACGGAACACCACTCTTTCCGATCGAGGAGATCGCGGTACCAGGATCTGACCTTCAAGGAGAATCCGCCTGGCCAACTCAGCCCATTCCCACGAAGCCGGCTCCCTTCTCGCGTCAACTGCTGACGTATCACGAGTTAACCGATCTGACTCCCGAGTCTCGACGCCAAGCCCTGGAACGTTTCGTGCGGATTCGGCCACATGTTCCCTATCAGCCCCCGAGTCGCGAGGGCACCATCATCTTTCCTGGCTTCGACGGAGGGGCGGAATGGGGAGGGGCCGCGGCGGACCCCAACGGAGTCTTGTACGTCAACGGGAATGAGATGCCTTGGATCCTGACCATGGTGGAAACCAAGCGATCCGGCCAGGAACCCCTGTCCAGCGGGGAGGCGATCTTTACGCAGATTTGCGCGGCCTGCCATGGAATCGATCGCCAGGGGAACCGGGCGCAGAACGTGCCCACGCTCCTGGGGATCGAAAAGCGGCTCAAGCGCGACGACGTGATGGCTCTGCTCAAAACCGGAAAAGGGGTCATGCCCTCGTTCGACTTTCTCACTGAACGGCAACGCCAAGCGGTCGCGGATACACTGCTCGGATCCACCTCCTCCCCAGCGGGGGTGGCGGCAGGGACACTCCCAGCTGATCGCAGCGCTGCTCCCGGGTCGTCCGATGCCCTCGGCTCCGTTCCCTACACTTCCACCGGATACCACCGCTGGTTGGACACCAATGGCTACCCCGCCGTGAAGCCGCCGTGGGGAACCCTGAATGCGATCGACCTGAATACGGGAGAGTATCGCTGGCGAGTCACGTTGGGTGAATGGCCTGAACTGACCGCCAAAGGGATCCCCCCCACGGGCACCGAGAACTACGGCGGGCCCGTCGTCACGGCCGGCGGATTGGTGTTCATTGCCGCCAGCCGCGACGAACACCTGCGGGCATTCGATAGCAAAACCGGGAAGGAACTTTGGAAAGCTCGTTTGCCCGCGGCCGGTTATGCGACGCCGGCAACCTACTCAGTAGGAGGCCGGCAGTTTGTCGTGATCGCCTGTGGAGGCGGCAAGATTGGCACGAGGAGCGGCGATGCCTATGTTGCGTTCGCCCTGCCGGAGTGATGAGGGCCGTGAGCTAGCCAGTCCTATCTCGGATCGCTTAATCTTCCGAGAAAGAGGCAAGCCTTGCTCGCTCGATGTTGAATCGCGAACAGAAACGGACGGTCCACACGCACTTCGATGGGAGGCTTGGGCGCGGCAATCACGGAGGTGGCTCGCATCATGGACACTGCCGTTGCAGCCGCGGCCTCCGTTCCTTTCTCATCCAACTCGATAAAGGTCTTGTGAAAGACTTCGGAGATGAAGAGGTAGTCGTCCGGTTTTCGCTCCGCCATTCGATCGAAATTGGCGGACCCGGCCGGCACGTCGAACGCGGACTTCATCCCCAGCGCCCGCAACGCGGCCGAAAGCTTCAGAACGGGCGGCTGCAGTTTGAACTTCGGCAAGGACAGCTGAACCTCAGTTCCGGGTAGATTCGAACAGGCCGCCAACGCTTCTTCCTTGAGCTTCGTTTCCAGCTCCGCCAACCCTTCGACGGCATCGGGGAGAAGGATGAGAAAGTGGAGCTCCCCACCGGCGTATGGGACGCTCACCGCCGTGTAGCCGTCGCGTTTGGAATAGCCAAACCGAGCCTGGCGCTGGAGGGTCGGGACTTCCCGCACGGTTTTGCCATCAACGTGGAAGGGACGGTTCGCCGTCGCACCGGACGGAAAAGGTTCGACCCATGGCGATTTGAAATGAATCGCGTTGACCAGGACCAACCGGGTATCGCGACTCACGCCGTCTTCGGGAACGAGGTCCAGGATACGATCTTTCGTTCGCTGAGCTACCCAGCGGTTGATTCCGGCGCGGGCACCTTGGGGATCTTCCCGAAAGGAAACACGTTCCAGCGGAGCCCCATAGTGTTCTTGGACCACCCCCAGAAAGGGCGGACGAAAGGCATAGTGTTGCTCGCCGAACAGCCGATTCGCCATCGCCAAGGACAGGGGTTCGCCTTCAACCCCGTTTTTGGCGAGATTCTTAGTCCGCAACTCGCTCCGACGGGAGACTTCTTCCAAGGCCGCGGCCAGCGCAGCGAAGGAAGCGTGGATCTCCGACTCCGCGCCATTCAGGCCGAGCACCCGGGCCATCTCGGTTCGCGTTTCCCCATCAGCTCCGGCCAGCGTCATGGCCAGAGCCGTCTGGATGGAGTAAGGCGAGAGAAGTTGGTTCCCGCCGGCCGACTTCGACTGGCCAAGGAGTTCCAGTCCCAGACGGTTGAGCGATTGTGCGGCAATTTCAGGAGTATTCACAGCGGAGTGGCACCACAAGGTTCCACACCCCATCAAGACCGCCACCGCTCGAAGAAGCGAGATCTGGATCGAATCATTTTTCATGGCGCGTGTTCTGGTTGACTCTAAGTGACTCTGAAAGCTCGGCGTCCGAGCTTTCCCAACGTTTGACGGCAACAGGGAATGAAAAACTCCCGGTGCCGGAAAAAGTCTAGCCTCCCTGGGCGAGAGGGACAGGCACACTGTCAAAAAAAAAGCGGACCGGTCGTGCACCGGTCCGCTCACAGACATCGGAGAATACTCCGCGAAGTTAGTTTAGTTCTTGCGCTTGCGCAGGAACAGCATACCCAATCCGAGGCCGCCGAGAGCCATGATCGAAGGCTCAGGGACGTAGGTGATATTCAGATTGTCGATTCCAGCCAACTCGTTCTCACCGCCGGTACGGGCAGCGAAGATGGCGCGGCTCTCGAACGGAGTCAGGCCAGCAACCGCTTGGTTACCGAAGATCGTCTTGCCGTCCACCGTCATGCTGACGGTGCCGCCGGCAAAGTCCACAGTGCCATAGACATCGTGCCAGAGACCGTCGTCCAGGGTCAGCCCCAAGGTGCGGGTATCGTTCACACGAGCAACGAGCGAGTTATCATAAAAGACGCTGATTTCCTGGTAGTCCGAGCTCTGAGCCTGAGCCGGATCATCGGGGCTGGCCGTATCGACTCCACCATTGTTGCTCCAGGTGTCAAAACCGAAGCCCAGAATGCCCGCCGCCTTCGGATCTTCAGGCGTGAAAACGGGCGCTCCCACCCCACCGGACACTCCATACTTGGAGGTGTCAGCATAGGAGAACGAGAAGCCGTCCGCCGAGGCCGTGCTATCAATGCGGAACTGGAAGCTGAACGTGGACTGAGGAGCGGTTCCAACATGCGTCCGGTCAAACGAGGCCCAGTTATTCTGGCCGTTGACTTTGTCGGTCAACTGGAGATAACCGCCTCCATTGCCGCCAGTAGTCTGAATGCTGGCCTGCCCGGGATCGCCGAAGCGCTCGAGAGTGAGAGCGGTGTCTGCCCCTCCATCGAAGGAAGCAGAGGTATTTGCAGCTGAAGTGCTACCAACCGTGATAGCTCCTGAAACTGCTAACGTGAACAAAGGTAATAGTTTCATATGGTTTGTACAAACTGTTCTGGAATAATTAAGATATACGCGAAAAGCGGGAGCGAAGGCAATGGAAAAAGTGGGCGAGCTGGAGATTTTTAGGGGTGAACGGGTGCCCAGCATGGGCGGACCGGGCCAAGGGACCGTGCAACAATAAATTCGGGTTTTGCTGAAGGAATTCTCACATTCTGGCGAGGCACGAGCGAGGAGTCTACCCACAGCGGTCTGTGACGAGCGAGTAACGACGCCAGAATGTGAGAAGGGCCCAGCCCTGCGGGGCGGGGCGGTGCCAGGCCAGCTGCGTCGTTGCTCGTCAGTTACAGCCCCACCGTGGGGGATGCGCCTTCCTCGCGCCTCGCATCTGGCCTGGCAGCGCTCCCGCCAAAACCCGAAGTTATGTTTGCACGGTCCCTAAGGCGACGAGATGAACACACGGTTGGTGTTAACCGGAATCGAAATCTCACTCGCTTTTCCGTCGTTCCATCGAACGCGCACGGCCGCGCGAGGACGGGCGGCAGCGGACACCTGCAGATAAACTGTGGCGCTCGACTGCGAAAGGTAACCCTCCCCGGCTCGCACCTCGGTGGTTCCAGCAAGTTGACCATCGGCCGCCACCAGGCTGATGCGTGCACCGACGCCCTGCGGGTTTCCGGCCGGCCCTCTCAAGGTCACAGCCACTGAAACCCGATCCTGCAGAGAGTGCAGAGTGCTCTGGAAGGCCAGCAAGGCATCGTTGTTTTGGGTGGCCAGCAAATCGGGAAAACCATCCCCGTTCAAATCGGTCACGGCCAGCGCTTTGCCATCGCCACGCACCACAAACCCGGATCGTGCCGGATCCACTGATGTGGGACGTTGCGCGCCCCTGAAATCGAGCATGCAGCCCACCCCAGAGCGCCACAACCCTGTCTCCACCTCGCGCGCGTCCGAATTCTGGGCTATGGCTAGGCGAATCCCGCCCTCCCCCGCCCCAAAGAGGGCCGCTGCGCCGAACCCGGGCGACAGCTGAGCCTCTGCCGGCAAAGGGATCCATGTCAGCCGGACTTTTCCGACGGTGGAGTCGTTCCGAAGAACCCCGCTGGCAAGTTCGGAGGCGGTTAGCCTGACGGCTCGTTTCAACGCCTCCTCCCCATAGATCTCGTCGAGGGTGGCGGAAGCAAAGCCTCGATAGGTTGGAAACCGATCGTTGATCAAAGGAACGGCCTGGCTGCTCGGATGCCGCGCCCGCACGGGGACCAAACCACGCGCACCCATTCTCGCCTCGATAATCTCCGCCACCTCATTGCCATCCATATCCCCGAAGAATAGAACCAAAGGCCGCTCCGGGGTGGGCGCGCCATACTTGGTGTTGGTCCCCGCGTTCAGAACCACAAAATCGATGTCTCCGTCGGCGTCGAGGTCCGCCGGGGCGATCGAGTTCCACCAGCCCAGCCGGGCTGCTAGATCGATACCCTCCTGATCGCGGACACGCGCCAGTTCGCCTCCCCGATTCAAATACAACGACACGGGTCCCCACTCACAAGCCACGAGCAGGTCGGGGCGACCGTCCGAGTCCACATCCGACCACAACGCTGAGCTGACCATACCGATCTTCCGCAAATCCGGCGCCACCAGATCCGTCACATCGCTGAACTTCACCTCCCCCGCTCGACGGCCATCGTTACGCAACAAAAGTGACTCGCCCGCGGTAGGATAGCTACCCGGGATGGACCTGGCCCCAACGAAGAGATCCAGATCACCATCCAGATCGAAATCGGCTGCCACCACGCAAGAGCCCGCTTGCCGGGAGGCGGGAATCGAGCCCTCCGGGGCCTCCACAAAACGCAGGTCGCTCAAACCGCGGGCGGTCTGGTTCAGGTACAAATGGTCGGCATAGCGGGAGTCCTGCGGCTCCCATTCGTTGCTACCGCTCACGACATACAGATCCAGATCGCCATCACGATCCGCGTCAAAAAAAAGCGCCCCCATGTCCTCGGACGTCGAATAGCGATCCCAGGGAGCACTGCCGAGCCTCTTGAAGGTGTGATCAGGTTGGTGCAGGAACAGCACTCCAGCTTGTCCTGAAGCCCCGCCTACGAACACATCATCCAGGAGATCCCCATTGACGTCGGCCACGGCCAGGCCAGGGCCAGCCTGGGAGAGCTTCGCCGGCAGCAAGGGTTCGCGATGATAATCATCGAAGGCCTGCTCCCGATGGGTGAACTCCAGACCCAAACGGCTGGCAGACTCAAGGAGAGACGGCGGCGGCTCCGGGGCAGCCAGGCTGGGGGAGTTGGTCGCGGGCAACGCGGCATCTGCCTCTTGAAGATCGACCGATCGATTCGCCCCGACAGACTTCAACACTTGGATCTTTCCCGATGGCCAGCGCACTTCGAGGGATCGAAGCATCGTTTCGCGACCCAGACCAAAATGGAGCATGGGCTCATTGCCGGAGAGGAAACCTGTGTAGGGGTTCATCAGCCTGAGCAGCGCCTTGCCATCGCTGAGCTGAGCGGTCACCAAAGCTCCCACACCGAACCGATTTTTCTCCCCGTGCAGCCGAACCTTCAACCAGTGAGCCTCGGACTCGGCAGCTCGGTTGCGGTACAGCGAAACCGGCTCATCGAGGTGGCAGACGACCAGATCCAGGTCTCCGTCGGCGTCCAGGTCGGCGGTGGCGGCCGCAAAGCTCATGCTCACCTTATCCAAGTTCCAGCTCTTGCTGACATCGGAAAAATGCAGCCCATCCTGGTTGCGAAACGCAAAGTTTTGCTCCCTCCCTTCGGACGTGTTCTTGAAGGCTTCCCACAAGGTGGTCCCCACCAGCATGGCCGGTGTCACGATGATGTCGGAATCGGTGAACAAGCGCGCCGCGCCGGTGGTGAGAAACACATCGGGCAGCCCGTCCAGATCAAAGTCGCCAAATTTCACCGCCCAGGTCCAATCCGTGCGAGCGACACCCGCTTCAAAGGCTGCTTCCTGGAAGCGCTCCACCCCGCTCCCCAAGAACAGGGTATTTCTCATCGTCTGCCGGGGCCAGGCGTTCTGAGCAACCCAACGGCGCCAGCCATTGATCTCGACGGAGGTCCGCTGGGCTTTTTCGTGAGTGCTCCCAGCCATATCGGCCACCAAGAAGTCTAACCGTCCGTCTCCGTTGATATCGGCGAGATCGCTGCCCATCGAGGACCACGAGGTATAGGGCAGATGTTCCGCGATGGCATCCCGGAATTGAAACTCGCCCTTCGAGTTGATTCCCTGATTAATCCAGAGGTTATCCGCATCCGTGTAGTCGTTCGCCACATAAATATCCGGCAGACGATCCCCGTTGACATCCCAGATCAAGGCCGAGAGACCGTGGCCGGCAACCTTCATGAGAGCGCTTCCGGAGGTGACGTCGGTAAACCGGGGCACTCCATCAGCCCCAACACCGTCGTTTCGATAGAGTCGATCGGGATGACCATACTCGAGCATGAAAGGAGGAGGAGGGGTCTCGGTGGTGACCCCCGGACGAGCGGGAACCTCTGATTCGGGCCGGACGATCCGAAGGAAGGGGGCGTATTCCTTCTTGATGTGCGGCTGTCCGTCGCTCCCGAGCTCGCTCGCCACCCCGCGGGGACGGCCGGATCGTGAATAAAAGCGGTTGGTCAGCAGGAACAAGTCCAGATCGCCATCATTGTCAAAGTCGGCAGGGTAGATCGCCTGGCTGGGGCCGGCATAGGACATTCCGGATGCCGCGGTCACGTCGCGAAACTGCCCCTTCCCATCATTGAGGAACACCTTGTTCTGAGCCCCGTAGTTCACCAGGAGCAGATCCAGGTCGGCATCCCCGTCGAGATCCACGAACGTTGAGCTGACGCCCCAGTTCTGGCCATCCTCGAGCACCGCCGCACTGGGAGACTTCCGGAAGACGAACTTTCCCTGATTGAGGTAGAGAACATTCTCACCCGGGCCGCTCACCAGCAACACGTCGGGGAGTCCATCCGCATCCACGTCACCGATGCTCACCCCACCACAGGCATAGCCCGACTCGTAGAGGTAGCTGTGGGGGTGATCGAGCGCCAGCCGATGGGTAAAGTTGACTCCTGACTCCGACGGCAAGACTTCCTCAAACAGACCGGAGGCTCCCTGAAGCTGAAAAAGAGTCACGGGCCACAACGCCCAGACCGCAGCCCGCTTCCACACAGGGCAGGCTCGGGCGGCGGAACGCGCTCGGAGATCGGGGCGAAGGATTTGAGTCATCGCGAGCCAACATCAGAGCAGAACGAGGGGCCATTGTCACTCCCCGATCGCCCGCACGGTGGTCAGCGATCGAATGAGCGAGTGGTCATCCCACTTCCAGATAACCCGCTTGTCGCGGGTTACCTCGAACGCGTGCGCTCCCTTCCCCTCTTGACCTCGCAGAAAATTGCCGACTAGCAGATTGCCGTTGCGAAGCTGCTGAATGCTGGAGACCCAGGTGATGTTCAGCTCAGGGGCATCCTGGGCCGTGAACTCCCAGGCAATCTTTTTATCCTTCGTCACTTCGAGCACGCGTTTCTGAGTGCCGCAGGAAATCAGGGTGTTTCCATTGGACAACCTTTGGGCATCACCGGCATTTTCCACTCCCGTATACTCCCAAACCACCTTTCCCGACGGATCGACCTCACGAACGGCCCCCTCCCCCTCGTGGGCGGCGAGGATATTTCCGTTGGCCAGCTTGTGAATGTTGCGTACCTGAAGGTGGTAGCTTTCGTGACTCGTCTGAAGCGGCGTTGTGTGGACCACCTGCCCCTTGGGATCCACTTCCACCGCTCGGCAGGGGCCCTGTTCGGCAATCAAGGTGTTCCCGTTGGCCAGCCGTTCACCGCCAAGAACCTGAGGGCAGGAACTGACATAATTCCAAACCTCCACCCCCTGACGCGTCACCTCCCTCACCCCGGTAGGTTTTCCGCCATAGGCATAAAGCACATTGCCATTCGGCAGTATTTGGAAAATGACGGCGATGCTCGGCGGCTGATGTTCCCACACGATTTTTCCCGCGCCATCCAACTCCAACATCCGGTTGGGCCCTTTCCCATACTCAAAAAGGAGCAGCTTCCTGGGCTCCGCTGCCCAGGAAGCAAGAGCAGTCAGGAGAATCAGAAACGTCGAAGCAAACCCGGAAACGTGGAAGCGAGTGACGAGGTTCATAGGCGTGGTGGTGAATTCGGCAGACGCTAGGCCAACGCTCCAGCCGGTCAAGCCAACAGATGAATCAAGAAAAGTTAGTGCATTGAGCGGTCGACCCGCTAGATTATCCCCATGCTTTGCGGGTTCGATACACGGGACATCAGTGCCGTGGAACGAGAAGTCATGGATGGGTTCCGAACCCTTTTTCCGGGTTCTGATCCGTCCTTTATCCCCCGTGCATTCTCCCTCGCGAAATCGGCCTTTGAAGGCCGCTATCCGGGCTATTTCCCGATCGATGCGGTCTACCACGACTTGGAGCACACGCTCCAAGGCACGCTCTGCCTCTTCCGACTCCTGAGCGGACGCGCTGCCGCCGGCACCCAGCCCGCCCTGACACCACGGTGGCACGAACTCACGCTCCTCAGCATTCTCTTTCACGACAGCGGTTATCTTCGCACCTCCGAGGATCGGGACGGCACCGGCGCCCGGTTCACGCAAACTCATGTCGCGAGAAGCGAGGTCTTCGTGAAGAAAGTGCTCGGGGAGGCCGGCTATCCCCCGGGAGAAATCCAGGCGATGCAGCGTATGATTCGCTGCACCGAGTTGAACATTGAGGTCGGGCGAATCCCCTTCGCCTCCGAGCTGGAGCGTCAGCTGGGCTTCGCGCTGGCGACGGCCGACCTGCTCGCGCAGATGGCGGCCGACGATTACGTCGACAAGCTCCCCGCCTTGTTTGCCGAACTCGCCGAGTCCTATCAGCTGGAGCCCGCCTCCCCGAAAAACAGCCCCCGTTTTACCAGCGTCGAGGATCTGAAACAAAAAACTTCGGATTTTTGGACCTTCTATGTATTGCCCAAGATCAACAAAGATTTCTTGGGGGTTTACCGCTATCTCAATCTTCCCTTCCCTGACGGCCCCAACCCATTCCTGGTCTGGATTGAAGCCAATGTGAAGCAGGCCAGCAGCTCGAGACAGCCTCTCCACGGCAACTGACACCAGCATGGTGCGGTCTGCAAACCTACCGTTCAACGGGGTGCCACGTCTGCACAGCAGCCTTTACATTTATTGCCCAACCGGACACAAGTAATCGCAATAAGCCTGTCCAAACTCCAACGAGACCGTCGTTTAAACACTGATCGACTCCACCCTATATGACGATGAAAGCCTTAGTCTTCAGCCTCGCGACTTTCGGATGCCTCCTCAGTCACGGTGCCCCAAGCCCCTGGACCACTGGATTTCAGGAAGGAAAGTTGTCCCTTAAATCCATCAGCCAAATCACTTTTGGCCCCGATGGAATCCTGTTTGCCGCGGATTCGAAAGCTGCGTCGGTCGTGGCTATCGACACCGGGGACACCACGGCGCAGGCACAGGCCCCCTCCGTTAAAATCCAGGGGATCAACGCGCAGCTCGCCGCCCTTCTGGGAACAGCGCCCGACCAGGTGCTGATCAACGATCTGGCGGTCAACCCAATATCCCATCGGACGTATCTGGCGGTATCGCGTGGTCGCGGACCGGAAGCAACCCCTCTGCTGGTGCGGGTGAACGGGGGCAAGGATCTGGAGTTGGTCTCGCTCGACAAAGTGCGCCACTCCCGCTCGGAGGTTCCCGACGCCCCGGCGGACAAAACGGTGGGCGAGGGGCGACGCGCCAGCAACCCCCGCATGGAAACCATCACGGACATCGCGTTCCTCCAAAACCGGGTGTTGGTGGCCGGGCTGTCCAATGAAGAGTTCTCCTCCTCCCTTCGCTCGATCCCCTTCCCCTTCACAAAATCCGTAGGGGGAGCCAGTGTGGAGATCTACCATGGTGCCCACGGGAACTTCGAAACTCGGTCTCCGATCCGGACTTTTGTCCCGATCAACATAGGAAATGAGCCGCAGCTCCTAGCCGCCTACACCTGCACACCGCTGGTGCAGCTTCCCCTCAAGGACCTGATCCCGGGAGCCAAGGTGAAAGGGAAGACCATTGCGGAACTCGGCAATCGAAACCGGCCGCTCGACATGATCGTGTATGAGAAAGGCGGAAAGGAATTCCTCCTGGTAGCCAACAGCAGTCGCGGGGTCATGAAACTCAGCACTGACAAGATCGAAGCGAGCGAGAGCATCACGGAACCGGTGAAAGATGGGGCCACCCGCGGCTTGCCTTACGAGACCGTGGCAGGTTGGACCGGGGTGGATCAGCTCGATCGACTTGACCAAGGTCACGCGATCGTGCTGCGCCGTCCAGAAGGCGGGGCCCAGCAACTGGAGTCGATTGCGCTTCCATGATCCGTCCAACGTGGGCGGGTGGGGCGGCCGTCGCGAGGCTGGCCACCACGCTCCTCCACCTCCTTTGCTGCGCGGCCTTCGGAGGATCGGCGCCCTCTGCGCCGTCCTCCGCAACCGACAAAGTCGGTGATTCCGAAACCGCGAGGACCCATCGGCCCCGCCTGCGCTGGGTGAGAACGGATGGGTTACCCGGCCGCTATGAAGTCGAAGCCAGGCCTTTGCCACGCGCGATCCTGGCCGAGTTGGCGCACGCACCCGCGCTAGATCGCGCCGTGTGCCGGAAGTGGCTCAGGGTCTATGCGGTGCCGCCCGGTACTCAGCCCACGGAAACATCCCTGTGCATGCTCGGTGACTACGACCTACGGGATGACCGACTCCGCTTCACACCCGCTTTTGATCTCTCCCCAGGAATGTGGTACCTGGCCGTCCTCGACTCACCGCATTCCCCTGAAGCCTCCGGGGCCCGGCTCCGAACGATCAAGACCCTGCGGATACCTGCGCCCCGTCTGCCGCGCTCTACCGTGGTCACGAAGATCTACCCCACCGGCACGGCCCTGCCAGAGAACCTGCTGAAATTCTATCTGCACTTCTCCGCCCCCATGTCCCGCGGGCAGATCTACCAGCACATTCATCTCCGGCGGGAGGGAGGGCGAGACGTCGAACTTCCCTTCTTGGAAATCGACGAGGAGCTTTGGAATCCCGAAATGACCCGCTTAACCCTGTTCATTGACCCCGGCCGCATCAAGCGCGGGGTGCGGCCATTGGAGGAGATTGGCCCGGCGCTCGAGCAGGGAGGCCGATTCGAGCTCGTCATCGACCAGGACTGGCAGGATGCGTCGGGCACACCGCTGAAGAGGTCGGCAGCGAAGCGATTCACGATCGGCCCAGCGGATCGCGAGCCGCTGGACCCAAGATCGTGGGATATCGACGCGCCTCGCTCGGGCACGCGACAGCCGCTTCGCCTCTGGTTCAACGAGTCGCTCGATGAAGCTCTGTTGCGACATTGCCTGGATGTGATCGATACCGAAGGCCATGCCGTGGAGGGAAGTGTTCGCATCGGGCCGGAGGAACGAGCGTGGGAGTTCCGGCCGGATCATCCTTGGTCCGGCGCCGAAATGGCGATCCGAATTCGAACGACCTTGGAGGACCTGGCCGGAAACAACATAGGCAAGGCGTTCGACGTGGATGTTTTCGATCGGGTGCCGCTGCCAACCAGGACTCCCTTCCTGCTGGTTCCATTCAGACCGTCGGATGCAAAGGGCTCCCCGGCTCCTGGGCTGCGGAGGCACGTGTTCCCGGCTCGACGTGGATGAGCACATCCCAGACGGATGGCAGCTTCGTTCTGACCTCATCCTTGATGGCGTGAGCGATGCGATGGGCATCGCGCACCGGCATCTCGGGGTGAACGTGCACATGCATGTCAACCCACAGATGCCCACCGGATCGTCGCACGGTGCATTTCTGAACCAGCTCGACCCCGGAGATCGAGGCCGCGACTGCCCGGATGCGATCGATCAGCTCCTGATGCGGGGCCGCATCCATCAGTTCATCCACCGCACGCACGAAGAGCTTCCATCCATTCCAAGCGATGATCCCCGACGCCAGGAGCGCGGCAATGTCATCCGCCGATTCATAGCCCGGCCCTCCCAGAATGCCGATGGTGATCCCGATGCCGGCAGCCACCGAAGTCAGGGCGTCGCTGCGATGATGCCAGGCATCCGCCTCGAGCAAGCCGCTGTCGAGCCGCTCGCCCTGCTTCTTGGCGTAGCGGAACAGCAGTTCCTTGGAGACGATGGTAAACACCAGCACGAGCAGCGTGAAGGGTGCCGGTCCTTGGTGCGGGCGCACGATCTCCGCGGCACTGCGTATGGCAATCCAGGAAGCCGCCCCCAGGAGTAGCAGAGCCACCAGAGCGGAGGCAACCGTCTCCGCCTTACCATGTCCATAAGGATGCTTCGGGTCCGGAGGTTTTGCGGCGACCACGATCCCCCGCCAGACCACCAAGGATGAAAACATGTCGGCCAAGGACTCCACTCCATCCGCCACGAGGGCTTCCGCATGTCCGATCACGCCGGCCGCAATCTTGACCACGGCCAGCACCGCGTTCAGACAGATGCCCACCAGCGTCGTCTTGACACTTTCAAGCGTTCGCTGGTCGCTCATCGGATTCTTTGAGAGCTGAAGGTCATGCCGCCAGGGACCAAGGTACCCGCCAAGCAACGCACAATCGGTCGCTCCTGACAACCTTCAAGCCGCGCGGATGAGCGAGGGCAGGAGGAAGCCTGGAATGGGCCAGGCAGCCCAGCTCCGGGGAGTGCGGCGGGACAGCCAGCCCAATGCTTGGTCCGGATTCTTCGTTCCGAGTGGTCCTGATCCGGACCAAACGGCTTCCCAGGCGCACCCGGCCGCCGCGGATCGGCGGATGAACCAGAGGCAAGCGCCCGTCCCTGAACAGGTTGCCCGCCGTCCGGCAACACCCCCGAAGAGTCTGTCGGGAATTGGCTCGGCAGCTGCTAAAAGGGAACTCACTTATGACAACCAAGATCTTGATACTCTTGGCAGCGTTGGCTCTGCCCTACACCAGCCAAGCGAGCACCGCCTATGGCTCACTGAACAACTTCGACGTCGTCAACGACACCGGGGGCAAATGCTACGGGTTCGAGATCGAGCTCGAAGATCTGCGCAGCGTCGACATTACCTACACGTACGACTATAACCACTACGGCACGCCGCGCATCACCGAAGACAACTCCGTGCCGGGACATCCCAAAGTCCGAGTGCGGTATGAATCCAAGAAGAATCCGGACGGCAGCTGGGCCGCATTTACCAACCCCCAGGATCCGCTCAACCCGCTGGCCCCGACCGATGGGCATGCGTTCACCAATCCAAGCCTCAACCTGGGCGGAGAGCATTTCGGGATGGGTTACTATGGCTCTCCAAGCGTTGTTCGGTATCACTGGCTGGTGGAAGACCCGGCTCTCCCCGGAACTCTGACCCACGGGCCAGCGGTTCAGGTGGCTACGCCCCAGTTCACCTACTTCCCAGCGGTGAATCCCCCCGTAAATCCGGGTGACCCACCGGCTGCTCCGGCAATCATTCGTGCGGTGATCGTACCCCAACGCCAGGAACACGAGCACGAAGAGCAGTTCGGTGTGCCGGTCTGGGTCAAGATTCTGAAGACGGTCCAGAAATCCGGACGCAAGGTGCGGCTGGAAGATCTCGTCACGGACGACCCGCACCGAGACGACGATGAGGACTGGGCCGGCGAGGAAGAAGTGGAGACGGAAATCGAGTGGACCGTCTTCCAAAAACGTCCGCCCGGCGAGGAAGAAGAGGAAGAGATCGAAGCCGATGACCTATTGAAGGATGGCGATGAGATCGTCACGCGACGCTACGAGTTCTACGTTTATAACGGCCCGGTGAACCCCAAAGATGGTGAAGCCAAGTGCAGCAAGCCAGAGCGCTGCCCAGACTCTGTCGGTGCCTACATCGGAGCACAGATGGCCGGATTCGGAGCGGACATGGAACTCGGCCTGATCCAGAACCTGCAGTCAGGTATCGCCAATCAGCCGTATGTGGATCGGTCGCTCGCCGCGGGCGGACAGGCACCCTACGTCGTCAGCCTGAAGCTGGGAACTCTGCCGGCCGGAATGACCCTCGATCCCACCACGGGAGTGCTGTCCGGAACCCCCTCAGAAACAGGCAAGTTCCCGATAACCATCGAAGTGGTCGATGCGAAAGGCGCGCTGACCTCTCAAGCCTATCAGTTGATCATCGAAGCGGAGGTGCCTCCCTCGGCCGAGCTGAGCATCTCGCTGGAGAACGAGGAAGTCTCGCTCTGGCTGCGCGGCACGGTCGGAACGCAGTGGCAGCTTCAGATGGCGAACGATCCGGCCGGCCCTTGGGCCGATGTCGAGCAGGCAGTCCTGCTTCCGGCAGCCGGCGCACTGGAATTCCGCGGCACCTTCCGAGCACCCGCTGCATACTATCGGGCGCTCAACGTGCAATAGGCACGTTCGCAGATCAGCCCACAGCCATCACGGCCGTCTCCCCTGGATCGGGAGACGGCCGTTTTTCTGGCAGCCTCCAGCGGGGGCCGCTGGGATGGATATCGGGTCATGGCAGCTCTGCCCTCCCCCACCTGATCGCACGCTGCAGAAGCTCCGATTCCCCAGGCTGGTTGTTTTGAGGTCACGGCCTCCGGTGTTCGGCACTTGCTATGTTTTTCCCAACCTGATAGTTGACACGAGAGGTTCATGTTTGTGCCAGTCGAAGCGGGCACAAAAGAAGGGAACAGGCCTAATTCGGCAGGCCCGTTCCTCAGGGGCGTACGAACTCAAGACCATCATGGTGGGCTCGCTGAGAGTCCGGGATGCGGCCTTGGGCAAGCGATCAGGATATGAAGAGCTTTCTTCAAACCTTAGTCGGTGGGCTTAGATCGTGGATCCCGAGCCAGGGGGCGTCCGGCAAGATTACGAATGCATCCGAGCAGGCCAGCGCTTTGGAAGTGCACGCGCGTCAACGCGAGCAAGACCTCGCCTCCATCAACGCAGCGCTCCAAAAGGAAGTGGCGGACCGGATCCGCGCCGAGGAACAGATTCGCGAACTCAATTCCCGACTCGAGCACCGTGTCAAGGAGCTTCAGGCGGTGCTGGACGTGCTCCCCGTCGGTGTCGGCATCGCCCGAGATCCGGAATGCCGCAACATCCGGATCAACCAGGCCTTTGCACGCATGCTCGATCTGCAGGATAACCGCGAAGCGAACGCCTCCAAGAGCGCGCCTCCCGGCGAAGCGCCCACGCATTTCCGGGTGTTCATCGGAGACCGTGAGACCAAACCAGAAGAACTGCCCATGCAGCAGGCCGCGTCGGGTGGAATCGAGGTTCGGGATGTGGAAGAGGAGATCCTGTTTCAGGACGGACGATCGCTCCATGCCTTGGCCTACGCGACCCCCCTGCGCGATGACGAGAATCGCGTGTGTGGAAGCGTGGGGGCGTTCGTAGATATCACCGAACGCAAGGTATCCGAACGTCGCCTGGCGGCGGCCCTCAATGAGCTGCGCGACCTCAAGGTGGCCCTGGACGAACACTGCATCTTGGCCATCACCGACGCGAAAGGGCGAATCACCTACGTCAATGATAAGTTCTGCGCGATCTCCGGGTTCACTCGAGAGGAACTCCTGGGCCAGGACCACCGGATCATCAACTCAGGGTTTCATCCCAAGGAATTCTTCACCACTCTCTGGTCCACCATCGCCGAAGGCACCGTGTGGAAGGGCAACATCAAAAACAAGGCCAAGGACGGCAGCTTCTACTGGGTTGAGACCACTCTGGTGCCTTTTCTGGGGCTGCAGGGAAAACCTTATCAATACGTCGCCATCCGCACCGACATCACGGCCAACAAGCTGGCGGAGGAGCGCCTGAAACTGGCAACCCGAGCCGCACACTTTGGAGTGTGGGACTGGGATCTGGTGAAAGGCCGGCTCGATTGGGACAATCGCATGTTCGAATTCTACGGAGTCGAACCAGAACAGTTCAGCAGTACCTTCGATGCCTGGGAGGCGGCGGTTCACCCTGCGGATCGGGCAAGGGCGGTGACCGAGTTGGAAAGCGCCCTGCGCGGAGAAAAGGACTTCGACACCGAATTCCGGGTCGTCTGGCCGGACGGCTCGATCCATCACCTCAAGGCGCATGGGCTCATTCAAAGGGATAGCTCGGGCCAAGCGGTGCGGATGACCGGAACCAATAGCGACATCACCCAGGATCGCGAAGTGGAGCAGCTGATCAAGAACCAGCTCGAAGAGAAGCAGACGCTGCTTCAAGAGATCCATCATCGGGTCAAAAACAACCTTCAGGTGATCTCCAGCCTGCTTTCCTTTCAGCAGCAGCGGGCCACCCAGCCCGAGGTGGTTGAACTCTTTCAGCAAAGCAGAAACCGGGTGGCGGCCATCGCGTTGGTGCACGAACGGCTCTATCAATCCAAGAACCTCAACCACATCGATTTCACCGATTATGTCCGGGATCTGACGCAGACCATACTCCTCACGTATGGATCGGAGAGGTCACGCGTCCAGACGCGAATCCACGGGGGCGGGCTCCGGGTCGGAGTGCAACAGGCAGTTCCCTGCGCGCTCATCCTGAACGAGCTGTTTACCAACTCGTTGAAGTTCGCCTTCCCGGCGGAACGCCCCGGGAACATTCAGATAGACCTCATCCAGGATGCCGTAAGCCGACAGCTCAGGGTACGGATCGCGGACGATGGCGTTGGCCTCCCACCTGAGTTCTGTTTGGCCACTTCCAAATCTCTGGGGCTACGACTCGTCCATCGCTTGGCCGAGCAACTGCAGGGCAGCGTCGAGCACGTGCCAACCCCATCCGGAACCTGCTTCGAGCTCAAGTTCGAGAACAAACTATGTCCGTGATCGCCCCGAACTCTCACCGGATTCTCATCGTAGAAGACGAGGCTGCAATCGCCATGGAGATCGAAATCCGCCTGACCCGGATGGGATACTCCACCATTGGACCCACCGCCACCGGAGAGAAGGCCCTGCTCCTGGCCGAGTCGAATCGGCCCCACTTGGCGCTCATGGACATCAACTTGGCCGGAGATCTGGATGGCATTGAGACCGCCTCCCGCCTCCGAGGCCGCCATGACATCCCGAGTGTTTTCCTGACCGCCTACTCCGACGACACCACCATCCAACGGGCTTCGGTGAGCGGGCCGCTCGGCTACCTCACGAAACCCTTTTCCGACCGCGATCTGCATGCCGCCATCGAGGTAGCCCTCTACAAACACAAAACCGACCGGGAGCTCCAGGTCTATCGCGAGCAACTGGAGCAGACCGTGGCCGAACTGCGGGCGGCGATCAGCGAAGTCAAAACTCTCCAGGCGCTCCTTCCCGTCTGCGCGAGCTGCAAAAGGATTCGCGACGACCAAGGGTATTGGAGCGCCGTGGACACTTACGTGGTCAGCCAGGGCCTCGGAGCAGTCACACACGGCATCTGCCCGGAATGCATCCACAAGCTTTACCCAAACCTCGCGAGTCGGAAAACCCCGGAGAAACAACCCGAGGGCTAGCAGGCCGTCGGACTTAAAATATCGTTCTGCAGGGTGCCCGCCAGCGCTATTGTTCGGTTCTCGGGTTTTTTGGATGCCGGCCTGCTAGCAATCACCCCGACTCGGAGTCGGGGTGAGGAAACTCAATCTGATTCTTCAAAACCGCCCGTTTTGCCTCTTTTCCTCCCGCTGGGCCACCATCAACCGGCTCTCCACCTCCACCGCCGCCTGCGCTTTGTACGCCTGCTCAAAATGATCTCCGTTTCCGGCCTTCATGATCCGGCTCTCCGGGTCGGTGAAGTTGCCGTACAAAACCCGACGCCGTTGCCCCGCTCCATCTTCAAGCAACCCAACAGCGGATCGGCTCTTTTCCGCAGGAAAAATATCTAGCAGCTTGTCGCGAGGATTCCTAAAAAATGACTCAGCACTATCGGGCTCCACAGCCGGACTTACGTCGGGCCGGGACAAGTCCGACAGGCTGCTAGCGCCAAAACCCATCCAACTCCAGTCCGATCGCCTGGGAAGCAGGGTCGTATGAGTCCGCGATAGCACGCACTGGATTCCATCAAACTGTTGCGACATCGGCCCTGGCTCGAGTGCTCCCCTGCTCAGGTGTTCACCCCATGGCACAGAGGTGCCGAGCCGGTTAGGGTCACGGACCGAACCAAAGCCAACTGCATGGATTTCATTTCACTCAAGGCGCTGCACCACTATCTCCGACTGCTCGAAAACCCGGCGGAGTTGAAGCGAAAGATGCCCGCGTCGGCCAACCAGAGAAATCTGAAGGACAGCCTTGGGGAAATCAGCAAGCTGGCGGGGTTGGAGGCGTCTGCTTTCAAGAACCCAGAGCTCATCGGAACCCTGATCGGGGATGCGCGCTTTGTTAGAATCTGGGGTGAGCCATCCCTTACCGACCGCGTCAGCCGGGTGTTCGATGGCACTCGCCTGCTCCTTTCGCTCTTGATCGACCCCAGTCGCTATGATCAGCCGTCATCGGGACAGCTCGGAGCCACCGCAGGAGGGGCACCTTCGTCGCTCCAGCCCAAGACACCCGCCCCGAGCTGGATCGCCGCGAAAGCGGAGATTGTCGCCAACGAACAGGATACCCCGCTCGAAAGTCTGAAGCCAATCCTGGCCGGCAACCTCGAGCTAACCTGTCGCCTGTTCCGGGCGTTGTTTGAACACATGCTCAGCTCGGCCGCTCCCCCTTCAGGGCAGCAAGGGACTTCCCTGCTGGTACATGACCTCGCCGGAACCAAGGAAAACGGAAGGACGTTTCTCCCCACGGCCCTCTTCCTGCTCGGTAGCGCGATCGCAGAAAAAGCGGTGGTGCCCTTCATGATGGAACTGGGGCTGTTCGGAGTCCCGATGCTGGAACACCTGCTCCAGAATCGGGATTACTGCGAAGCACACTACTCTTTTCGTAGGCTAGAAAGGGCGATCAGCGGATCGGCGGCTGAGGAAGAGCTGCTGATCCGAAATCGCATGAATCGCTTGCTAGCGCAGAACGGAGCCCAAGCATCGACCCTCTTTACCCTGAATTCGAGCGAGTTGGAAAAAGCGCAAGCGGACGCTCACCTGGCTGCCGCGGATTTGCTCGAGGCATTGGCTCTGACACCCTACGCCCTCTGCCTAAGAAATGCGATTCACGCCAACCCGGCCAACTGCGTGCTCTCAGTCAAGGCCATTGCCCTGCACTTTATTAGCTGGGCGGAGCGCACAAAGACCAAGGATCAGGCAAACCAGGAGATCGCCGACCATTTGCTGGCCTTCGCACGACAGTTCTCCACGCATGAACGCCCGGAGCCTGCCGATCCAGTGCCAACTCCCCTCGCTAGCTGAGACGGAGAGTCGGCGTGCCGTCCAGTCTCTTGCTTAAATCGATCGGATCGCCGACCGAGACCTCTCGCGGGTTTACCTGGTAAGCCCAGACCTCAAAAAACGCCAAACTGGCCTGCCCGTAGACGGTCGCAAATGCCCCATCAACGGCGTCAGCCCCGTGCGCCACTTTAACTCGCCCAATCCGAGGCTCGTTGAAACGAGGGTCAAAGGTATACCAATCGCGTCCCAAATACACCTCGCAGTAAGCATGAAAGTCCATCGGGGAACCCGGATCAAGATGACCGATGTCCGGAAGATGACCTGTCACATACCGCGCCGGCAGATTGAACGCGCGACAAAGAGCGACCGCGACATGTGCGAAATCTCGGCAAACTCCATAACGACGGTGAATGACCTCGGAGGCGGACAGGTCCGACCGTCCGGACATGTATCGATACTCGATGTTCTGGTGGACCCAATCGCAGATGGCCTGCACTCGAGCCAAACCGTGCGGAACCATACCAAACTGATTCCAGGCGAAGTCCATCAACTTATCGGAATCGCAGTAGCGACTGGGCAGGGTGTAGCGTAACAACTCACAGGGGAGTTCGCCCACCGGAAGCATCGGAACGACCAGTTCGCGGTTGTCCGGAAGCGAGGAGACAGCGACCAGTGCATCGTGTCGAATTTCGTTCCGCCCGGGCATGAACATCGATCGGTAAGTGATGTTGCCGTGGGAGTCCTGAAACTCATAAGCCGGGAGGCCGATGCCAAAGGAGAGGCGTTCCTGCATCACCAACACGCGACCCTCCAAGCGTGGTTTCAGCACAAACAGCACCGAAGTGGGAACAGAAACCTCGTAGGCCAGGCTGCAACCCACTCGGACGGTCAGATTCAGATAAGCTCCGTGCATAGGCACCATTGTGGACTGGACTTTCCCGAATAGGCAACTGCCGCATAAGGCGTGAAAGGCCGAGGCCCGGAGGGAACAAATCGCGCTATTACTTCGTGCCGTCCTGAATTTTTTCCCCAGTGCGCTCCATGTCTTTGCCGAATCCATCGGCGGTGTTGCACCCTACCCCGCCAACGGCAGAGATCGAGACAACCAGGATTAAAAGTAGGATGCGTTTAAGAGCGGAGGTCGAGTCAGTTTTCATTGTTCCATTCAAGACGATCACGCTCCGAGTGGCTATGGGGTATAACCCTACCATTCAATTGCGGGGGGTGGGGTTTTGTCCCATAGCTAGGAGCTGCTGATCCAGACATGTTAGACCAAGAACGAGTCAAGAGGAGGAGCGTGTGGTAGTCTGCACGCTGCTCTCGATGATGCCAGCGCCAATGGCATAGCGAGTCAAGCCGGCCGTATCGTGAATATCGAGTTTCTCCATCAGGTGCTCCCGGTGTTTCTCGACTGTCTTGATCCCGATGCCAAGCTCAACTGCCGTCTCCTTGTTGGCCTTGCCCTCCGCGATCAGCTGAAGGACCTCTCGTTCACGGGATGTGAGCTGGGCCACCCGATCTTTCAAGGCACCGACCCTCCGAGTTGTAGTGGATTCGAGCTGGCCCAAACGACGAGAAATCGAGGGGCTAAAGAATCTCCTTCCCGCGTGAATTTCTCGAATGGCGCGGCACACATCACTCGAGGAAGTCTGCTTCAACAAGAAACCCACTGCGCCTGACTCAATGGCAGCGTCGATGTAAGCATCGTCACTGTGGGCGGAGAGGACCAATACCTTTGTGGAAGGCACCAGCTTCATCACTTGGCGCGTGGCCTCCAGACCGTTCAGCAAGGGCATGGCAATGTCCATCAGCACGATTTCAGGCTTCAGTCGGGACGTCATGACCACTGCCTGACGTCCATCCTTGGCCTCACCAACAACTTCAATGTCGCGTTCCAGGGCGAGCATGGCGCGAAAACCTTCACGAACCATGGTGTGGTCTTCCGCGAGCAGAACAGTGATAGGGTTCATAATGTGGGGGGTCCGATTTCCTTTGGTTTGCGTCGACTTCTACCCTTGCTAACACCTCCAAGAGAGGCCTTGCCCAAGGGAATCTTGGCACGAATCAATGTGCCCGTCCGAGACGTCGAGTCGACCTGAAGCTCGCCCCCGATCATCTCCAATCTCTCACGCATGCCAAGCAAGCCCAGGTGCCTACCACTGAGCGAGCGCATCACGGGCTGAACGCGGAAGGCGACTCCGTCGTCCTGAATCTCCATTTGGATGTTTCGAGAGCCGCATTGAATCCGCACCTGCGCGTGACGCGCCTTCGCGTGTCGGGCGACATTGGTCAGGGCCTCCTGCGCGACACGGAACAACACGGTTCTTCGGGTGGCATCCAAACGCTGCATGCCGGAGGATACCACGAGGCTGGTGGGAATCCGAGTCTGCTCGATAAAGTTCTTGATGAAGGACTGCAGCGCGGGAACCAAACCGAGGTCGTCCAGCACCGCGGGACGCAACTCGCGCGCGAATCGGTGGACGATGTTCACGGACCGCTCCACCAACTGCTGAGTCCGACCAATATTGCGATCCAAACCCTTGGTGTTCAGGGCGGCATCCTTCCTCAAGGTGGAAAGGCGCAAGTTGATGCCAGTCAGGGTTTGAGCGATCACATCATGAAGCTCGCGACTGATCTTCTTCCGTTCTTCCTCGTGAGCGGCGAGGATTTGTCGGGAGAGTCCTCGCAATTGTTCCTGAAGCCGGTCGGACTGTTTCAGCAGGCGGGCATAGTGCTGCTCACTCTTCTTCAGAGCCTTCTCCACGGATTTCCGCTGAGTGATCTCCCGGCTGAGTTCCAGATTGGACGCCGCCAACTGCACAGTGCGCTGACTGAGGGTCGCAATAAACCGGCTCAACCGGGCTTCCGCAGCTCGCCCTTCCTTTGGAACCCCCTTGATGGGGGTAATGGCGGCAGCGAAGAAGAACCCAGCCCTTCGTATCAGTGCAGGACGTCTGGAGGGAACACAATCCGGCAACAGCTCCAAGGTCATGATCTCGTCGTGAAGCTTGGCTAGCCGGAGTGTGTTTACACCGAGGTTCAATACATTCTTACCGAGATGGCACACCACCTCCGTCGATGCACTGCCCCTTCGTCCTAGGTAGGCATGCAGTGCGGTATGATAACGGCGGGCAACCCGCTGATCTCGGAGTTTCATTTCTTACTCAGGCGAAGGGCCATGGATTTCATGGATTTGGCGGATTGTCCCACCAACCGCCGGGTGCTGGCCATACGATTCCTAAACCAGCGGGATTGGTCACTGGCGTCCTTTCGCATCGAGATCAACCGTACATTGATGCCGAGCAGCGTCTGGGCCACATCGTCATGCAGTTGGCGGCTGACCTTGCCCCGCTCCTCCTCCATCCGGATCAACACCCTCCGGGTCGTCTGCCGAAAAACCTCCTGCATGCGCAGTGATTGAGCCAATAGTCGCGAATTCTGATCTCCAGATCGTTTCAACGTGGCTTGAAGCCGTTGCCGCACCAATACGCTCCTCTGGAGTCGGGCGCGTGTAGACTCCAACTCGGCATTTCGACGCTTAAGCCTCAGCTCCAACCGGCTCGTTGCCAGGCGACTTCTCGAAATGACAGCGACCCTGGCCAGCAATGGCCTTATCACATCTCGAAAAAACAACCCAGCCCGCTCCTGAACCACGCTACGGCCTCGGAGGCCCGGTAGCTGTTGCAGGCAACGCTCGTGCATGCGTGCGACCTCTAAAACCCCGATCCCAAGTCGCGCCGCACGCTGTCCCAGTCGGAGCTGCACCTGGGTCGCCGCCCGAGGGGAAGTCTCCCGGAGCAGGTAGGACCGCAAGCCGGCAGCATACCGCCTCTTGAACACAGCCAGGGGGTGGCTGAGCTTCGCGGTCGCAGCGGCGAGCTTCCTTCCTTCTGACGCAGATCGCGGAAGGTCTGGGTGCATGTTCACATCTAACCCTGCGACACTAAATGCGACTTCACCATGGGGTGTTTACCCCATGGCCAAGCAAAGAAGCGCCTGCTACCTTGACCGAGGCGGATTCACCCGACATTCACCCGACATTTCAACCCGTTGGACTTTTCGGCAGTGAAGATTCGCCTCTAAATTGATGCCGATACAACGTTCACGCACGGATAAAGGCCAGACATGACAAGCCAACGCAGAGTGACCCCACGCGCGGACTACCGCCGGCAAGAAGACCTGAGAAGCAAGGCCTCCGCAAGCCTGGCCGCGACCTATCCCAACCTGAAATCGCTCACTGTGGAGTTCGGCCACTATACTTCCGAAGGCCTGGGGCGGAATCATCAGATCAAATACACCGTCAACCCAGAACACGCTCGAACGGTTTTCCGCTTAGACTGTCCTAACCCCGAATGCATCCGCGGGGACTTTGACCTGAGCTCAGTGATCGCCGAAGCAGTCAGCCTCGGCTTGCCGATGGCCTCCGGCGAGATCTCCTGCCAGGGCTGGTTGACCAGGCATACGATCGACAAGATCCCTTGCCACCAACTGCTCCGCTACAAACTCCTGTTCGAATACCAAATCCCCCCTCCGAAGATCCGCCCGGTAGCTCCGTCCCATGCTACCTGCTAGCTCATCCAGCGATGAACCCACTCTCCCCCCTCCTCGACATGTCTCCCGTCACTGCCCAAGCAGTAATTCTCGGTGCGTCCTGGGAGCTGCCGGCCCTGGGCATCGGGATCATCATACTGCTGGCTCTCGCGCTCCTGCTGGCCAATTTTGGATGGATCTATCTGCGGGCGCTGTTCTCCGGTGCTAAAATCACCTGGACGGAACTCATCGCGCTTCGACTACGTCGCGTGCCGGTCGGACTCATTGTGGACAACCGGATCAGCGCTGTTCGATCGGGCCTGCCGCTCTCCATCGATGATCTCTCCACCCACTACATGGCCGGCGGGAACGTGCCCATGGTGGTGCTGGCTCTCATCGCATCCCGAAAGGCAGCCATCCCCCTGAGCTTTGATCGCGCCTGCGCCATAGACCTGGCTACCAAGGGAACCGGAAAGACACTCATTGAAGCCGTTCGAACCTCGATCAATCCCCGAGTGATCGGCTGCCCAGCCCCTAGCTCAGGCAAGCTGACCATCACGGGAGTGGCCAAGGATGGAATCATCATCAAGGCACGGGTACTCGTCACCGTGCGAACCAACTTGGACCGATTCGTCGGCGGGGCGACGGAGGAAACTATCATCGCGAGGGTCGGAGAAGGCATTGTCAGCACGATTGGTTCGTCGGCCACTTACAAGGAGGTGCTGGAGAGCCCCGACTTGATCTCTCGAACTGTGTTGAACAAAGGCCTGGACGCCAACACGGCCTTCGAGATTCTGTCCTTGGATATCGCTGACTTGGACGTGGGCGAGAACATCGGGGCCAAGCTGCAAGCCGAGCAAGCCGAAGCGAACAAGCTCATCGCTCAGGCCCACGCGGAGATTCGTCGCGCAGCCGCGGTCGCGGAGGCTCAGGAAATGACGGCTCGCGTCGCGGAAATGCGAGCCCTGGTCGTGGAGTCGGAGGTTCAGGTGCCCATGGGCATCGCCGCTGCCTTCCGAGCTGGAAAACTGGGCCCCATGGGCTGAACCAAGCCCGCAAAACCCTCCCGCATGCAACCCCTTCGACGTGTCCTTAGGAAGCTGACAGAACTGGTTCGACAGATCTTCACGCTTCCCACATTCTTCCGAAATGCCGCGGCCAAGCACCGGCAGCAACAAGCGGCGGCGAAGCAGGAGGCTGAGCGGATCGACCGAATCCGGAATCCTTCCAAATACCTGGGTGTTTGAGGCCCCTCAACCATAGCGGCGTCTGAGTTCAGCAGGAGAGCGCCCGAGTCGATAGAGCATGGTGATCTGCCACATCTTGAAGTAGGTGGAGAGAACTCCCTTCTCGATAAACCGCCGAGCCGACGTCGTCACCACGCCGTCGGCGAGAGCCAACCGACCGACCTTGCGCAAGCGATGGGAAAGCTCAAAATCCTCCATCAGCTCCATGTCGGGCACTCCGCCAATCTGCTCAAGAACCTCGCGGCGGATAAACATTGCCATATCTCCCACGATCCGTCTCCCGATCCAGACGCGCACGGCGCATCTGAACCTGGACCCTAGAAGAAGCAGACGAGTTTCACGAAACCGCTTCCAAAACCCACCCGCTACCACTGCAGGATCGCGTAGACATTGCAGCATGACCTCACCCGCATCCGACTCCACCCACGTGTCGGCGTGAAGCAGCCAAACCACGTCGGCGGTGGCCTGTTGGGCTCCGAGTCGCATCTGTCCCCCCCGGCCGGGAGCAGCAACAAAAACCGAGCAGCCCAGGGATCGGGCCAAAGCCTGGGTTCCATCGTGGCTACCCCCGTCAACCACGATGATCTCGCGAACCTCGGCGACCCGACGCACCCGCCGCACCGTTTCTTCCAAACCGTTCACCTCGTTCAGAACAGGGATCACAACGGAAATCGTCTTCGGGGGCGATTTTCGATCGCCAGAGGTAGATAGTGGAGGGCCGCCGGTCACGAAGGGTAGGATTACCCACAGAACCGGCAGGAGACCAACTGAAAGTAATAAAGGGTTAAGCTGCCTCCACCGGGCGATCAGCGGCGAGCCGGGCCAATCGACTGAGCGCGGAGGAGGTGACCCGCTCGACCGTACCGTGGGAGATCACTCGGACTACCGTGTGCAACGGCAGCTCCGACGCGGGTTGGTAGAGGCCGCTCAGCGTCGTAAAATCCTCCAAGCGAGCATCCGATACTTCCATCGGGGATCGTTCCCGCCGCTGCAACCGTCGCTTGACTTCTCGATCGGTCGCCACGAGTTCCACGAAGCGCAACGGAAGCCCCTTCGCTGCCAAGGCTCCCCGCAGCCAATCCCGCTGCGAACGCCGCGCAAAGGTGGCATCCAGGATGACGGATTGGCCCTGCCGCACGGAATGCAACGCGGACTTCAGCAGAGCCTGGTAAGTTCGGTGCGTCATCCCTTGGGAATAAAGCACCTTCCGAGCCTGATCGTCGCTGCGTCCGTGGAGCGGGAATCCAGCCAGCCCTTTGCGCTGGGCGTCGGACGAGAAAACCGGCCAGCCCAATTCAGCACCCAAGGCCTGCGCCACGCTGCTCTTGCCGGATCCGATGCGCCCCATCACCACCAGGACCATAGGTTCCGACGCGCCGATAGCATAGGCCAATGCCAGGCGGAAATAGCCTGCGGCCCGTTGCGCACTGGCCGTTCGCTCCTGCGGAGGGGCCGACTCCGCCAGGCTATGCAAGCTCTCGACCTTGCCACGAACGTAGGCGCGATAACACTTGTAAAAGGGCAGCAGTCGCGCGAGGTGAGGATCCCCAAGCTCCCGGATCAGGCGGTGCACCAAGGCTCGGGCGAGGTCTGGACGTCCCTCGTGGTCGAGATCCATCGCCAGGAACGCGATATCGTTCGCTACGTCCACATAGCGAAACCGATCATTGAACTCGATGCAGTCGTAGATGTGAAGCGCATGCGGGGTGAGGTGGATATGTTCCAGATGCAGATCTCCATGGCAGTCGCGAATTCGTCGTTCCTTCACCCGGTTGGCTAGCAGAAGGCCGCCCGACTGGTAAAAGCGCTGAGTGAAGGCGCGAACCGTCCGATACGCCACCGAGCTCAGGGTTCGCCCGACGAATTCTCGAGTTTGGGCGAAGTTTTCATCCGTGCTCAGGCGCAAGCGGACCGGCCGCCCCCAGGACTCAACCTCAGCGCTGGGATGTTGGTTGGTATAAAACCTGGCCAGGGTAACGGCGATCCGTTGAATGTCCCGAGTGCCGACCTTCCCCTGCCTCACCAGCCGGTCCAGCATGTGACTCTGGGACAGGTATTTCATCCGGATGGCGTATTCGATCACCTGCCCCCCGGAACCCAAGATCAGTTGTCGGGCCTGCCGAGAGATAGGAACCACCTCCAGATAGACCCCGTCGCAGAGTCGTCGGTTCAGCTCCAACTCCCTCTCGCACGCAGCCCGACGTCTCGCGAGAGTGGAGAAATCCAAAAAGCCAAAGTTCACCGCTTTTTTGACCTTGTAGACAAAGGGAGGAACGATGAAGACGAAGGCCGAGTGCGTTTGAATCAGGCGAACGCGCTTTGGATGGTGGGGATAGGAGCAGGGATTCAGGAGGAATTCGAGCAACCTGCCCTGCGATCCCCCCGCACCAATCGGAGGTCGTCGGCCTGAACGTTCGAGTGGCTGAGCCATAGTAAAACCATCGGACGCGCGCAAGCAGGGAACCCCACGTCGATTGCCCAACGCTAAGCGGGTATTGCCCCAAGACAGCGCTCCCCGACGAGCCGGATGCTTCAAACCTTAATAATGAGACCGCGGCGATAACAAATCCAGGACACGATCCAGCAAGCCCCCATGTAGAGCAGCGAAAACAGGAACGAACCCAGGCCATTGTCACCAACGAGGGCTGCCCCGGTATGGGCGTAAAGCCAGCCGAAAGCCGTTTGGCTCCTACCTTCCGCCCCGGCGATCGACACAGTCTGGAGGATCACCACCCCCATTTCGGAAACCATATAAGCGACCAGCGGATTCAGCCCGAAGACATGGAAGAAACTTAAATAACGAGCCTTGCCTTTGACATCCACCAGCCAGATGGCAAACGCGAGGAGGAACAGGGAAAGTCCCCCCACAAACAGCGTGTAGGAACTGGTCCATAATTTCTTGTTGATGGGGAAGCCCAGCCAGTAGTCCCAAAGAAACCCGGTGGCCACGAGTAGAAAAGCAACCGGAAACAGCTCGCTGATCGCCCATCGGCGATCGGGGTTCTGCTGGAGGAATCGGCCGCAGAGGAACCCGATAATGAAGGTCACCAGTGCCGGTAGCGTGCTCAGCACCCCCTCCGGGTCAAAGGCGAACGGCTTCCCAGCCACGGACTCTCCATGGTAGAGATGGTTCGGCCCCAACAGCCAGAGGTCGAAGCGCAGAGCGGCATTCGTCGGCAAGGCGTACGGATCCGGTCCCTGACCAAAGGCTCGCATGAGCCCCCAGTAGGCCAGCAGGGCCACCACACCGAATCCGGCCAGCGCGCGCGGGGACAGTCGCAAAGCCAGGGTTGCACCAATCCCGTAGCAGAGCGCGAGCCGGCCTAGCACGCCGAGCACCCGAACATTGGAAACGAACTCTTGCAGAAAGGTAACCAACTTTCCGGAAAAGACCGCTGCAACCAGCCCGGGGATGTACCACATCAGCATGCCGACCAGGAAGAGTATGCCCGTTCGACGCCAGATCTTGGGGAGCACTTGGCCGGGAGGCTGTCCTTGGAACTTGCGAAGGGAAAAAAAAGCCGAGACTCCGATGATGAACAAGAAAGAGGGAAACACCAAATCGGTAGGAGTAAAGCCGTGCCAACTGGCGTGCTGCAATGGAGACCATGAACGCTCCCCATTCCCGGGGGTGTTCACAATGATCATGAACGCAATCGTCCAGCCGCGAAACACATCCAGGGCGAGCAAGCGGCTGGTTGCCGGAGAGATCTGAGTTGTTGCCATGCGCTTCCCCCTCTTGTTGCCAGCTCATGACCCCAAGAACAAGAACCAATCCCAGGTTCGCCCCCCGGGCGCGGGCGGGCTATAACCGCGCCACCAACAACTCCCGCTGAAAGATCATCTCTTTGGGCAGATAAGAATAGAGGCGTATGAACAACTCGTCCTGCGAGATCACCTCCCGCCGCCACTCCTCCAGATCAATCGTCTGAACTCGCTCAAAATCCTTCTCCGTGAAACCTTTGAGGCCTTCCACATCGAACTCGCTCGGGTTGGGAAACCAGCCCAACGGAGTTTCGTACGCGCCCACCTTCCCCGCGCACCGCTCAATGATCCAATTCAGGACGCGCATGTTCTCGCGAAACCCTGGCCATAAAAACGCTCCATCATTGTCCTTCCGAAACCAGTTCACATTAAAGATCCGTGGCGGGAACTTCATCCGCTTCCGCATGTTGAGCCAGTGCCTGAAGTAGTGAGCCATGTTGTAGCCGCAGAAGGGCAGCATAGCCATCGGGTCTCGCCGCACCTGCCCAACCGCACCCGACGCGGCCGCCGTCGTCTCAGATCCCATCGTAGCGCCGATGTAAACTCCATGGATCCAGTTGAAGGCCTCATAGACCAAAGGCAATGTCGTCGCACGCCGCCCCCCGAAAATGATCGCGCTGATGGGCACCCCCGCCGGATTCTCCACCTCGTCCGCCAGCATGGGATTGTTGCGCATCGGCGCGGTAAACCGGCTGTTGGGATGAGCGGCTTTCTCCTTCGATTCCGGCGTCCAAGGATCTCCCTTCCAATCGGTGCAGTGGGCGGGCGGAGGGCCATCCTTGCCTTCCCACCAGACATCGCCGTCCGGCAGCAAGGCCACGTTCGTGTAAATGGTATCCTTCGCGATCGTTCGCATCGCGTTGGGGTTCGACTGAAAATTCGTTCCGGGCGCCACGCCGAAGTAACCGTTCTCGGGATTGATCGCGTAGAGGCGCCCGTCAGGCCCCGGCTTCATCCAGGCGATGTCATCGCCGATGGTCCAGACTTTCCAACCCTGGTATCGATCGGGAGGGATCATCATCGCGAAATTGGTTTTGCCGCAGGCGCTGGGAAAGGCAGCGGCGACGTAGGTCCGGTTACCTTGCGGGGACTCGACACCCAGGATGAGCATGTGCTCGGCAAGCCACCCCTCCTTGCGCCCTCGCCAGGACGCCAAGCGCAGCGCGAGACACTTTTTACCGAGCAGGACATTCCCTCCATAAGCCGACCCCACCGAGATGATCGTGTTGTCCTCCGGAAAGTGGCAGATGAATCGCCGTTCGGGATTTACATCGAGCATGGCGTGCAGGCCGCGGCTGAAGTCACCCCGATCGCCCAGCTCGTTCAGGGCTATTTCACCCATGCGCGCCATGATGCGCATGTTCAGTGCTACATAGATGGAATCGCTGAGCTCTACCCCCACCATCGACATGGGAGAGTTGGGCGGGCCCATCAGGTAAGGAATCACATAGAGCGTGCGGCCTCGCATCCCGCCCCGAGCGAGATCATAAAGCTTGCGATACGCCTCCGAAGGAGCCATCCAATTGTTGGTCGGACCAGCGTCCTCGGCCGATTCGCTGCAGATAAAGGTGCACTGTTCGACGCGAGCGACGTCGTTGGGGTTCGATCGATGATAGTAGCAGCCCGGCAGTTTGTCCTGGTTAAGCTCAATCAGGACGCCCTGACGAACCGCCTCAGCGGTCAAAAACCGTCGCTCCTCCTCTGAGCCATCACACCAGAAAACCCGGTCCGGCTGACACAGATCCACCATCTCTTGAACCCAGGCAATGAGCGCTGGATGTCTGGTGCGAACGCTTCCCATGTTGTTCATATATTTATCCTACCTGGTTGATCGGCTTCGTGAGCAGTTCGATTAACCACTAGGACAATGGAACTGCAAGCGGGGTAGTGCAAGGATGCCTGCTATCGAAGTCTTGCATGACTATCAACTATTCTTGTCACGCCGTTTCCGGGATGAACCGCGCCCTGGTCGGGACTCGCGGCTCCTCAGGAGCTAAACTCAGCCGAGTGCCCGGGTCTCGAAAGCTGGCCATTCGAGGCATCCCCATTATCCAAAGCAACTTACCAGGGGCATGAATTTCTTTTGCAACAGCTAGGGCCGCTGCTACGTTGCAGGCTATGAATCATGGTGATGGGCTAAAAGCGAACTCGGTCGAGTCTGGCGCGATCCGGGTTAAATCGACATTGCACGACAAGCAAAATGAACGGGACCACCGCGAACTTCGTATCGATAAAGTAGGCGTGCGCGGATTGAGATTTCCCGTGCAGGTGCGCGACAAGGCCAAGAGCCTCCAAAACACTATCGCCACCCTCACCATGTGCGTCGACCTGCCAAAAGAGTTCAAAGGCACCCACATGAGCCGGTTTTTGGAGGTCCTGAATGCCCACGGCAATGTGGTTCATGTGGAAAACATCCCGGACATTCTGTTTGCGATGCAGCACAAGCTCAAAGCGGCGACGTCCCATCTGACGATGGAATTCCCTTTCTTTCTCGAGAAGAAGGCACCGGTATCGGGTTTAAGCGGCTTGCTGGACTACGTCGCCCGATTCGAGGCGACCGCGACGGGCAAGGAGATCGATTTTGTACTGACCGTTAAGGCGCCAGTCACAACACTTTGTCCGTGTTCCAAGGCCATCAGCCGCTACGGAGCCCACAACCAAAGAGGCGAAGTGACTGTGGCGATCCGCTCAAGAAACATCGTGTGGATCGAGGATCTCATCGCCATCGTCGAAAGCTCGGCAAGCAGTGAGCTGTATTCCCTACTGAAGCGCGAAGACGAGAAGGCGGTCACCGAGCGAGCCTATGAAAACCCTGTGTTTGTGGAGGATCTGGTCAGGAACGTAGCCGTCAAGTTAAACGCCCATCCAGAGGTAACCTGGTACAAGGTGGAGGCCGAGAACTACGAAAGCATCCACAACCACAATGCCTATGCCTGCATCGAGAAAGGCTAAGCCGAGGCTTTAATCTCGGTGCCAAGCGAGCAGCTAGACTAGGATACAAAAAGACCCCGGCCACCGTAAGGTGACCGGGGTCTTGCAATTTTGTTGGGACGGAAGGCTTAAGCCTTAGCGGTGGCGGCCTTTTCCTCGGTCTTCACGACCTCGGTGGATGCAGGCTTGTCGACCCACTCCAGAATGGCCATCTCAGCGGCGTCACCCTGGCGCTGTCCCAGACGGATGATGCGCGTGTAACCACCGTTGCGTTCCTTAAACAGCGGGGCGATATCCTCGAAAAGGATCCGCAGAACGTCCTCGTTCTGGCGCCACTTCAGCCGAACTTCCTTGCTCTCGAAAAGGGAGCGGGAATTCTGGTGAAGGCGGGCTGCAACGAGCCGGCGGGCATGGAGAGTACCCTCTTTGCCCAAGGTAAGAATCTTCTCAGCTACCGGCCGGACAGCTTTCGCCTTGGCGAGCGTGGTGGTGATTCGTTTCGATTTGATGAGGCTGCAAACCAGGTTCGCTAGCAACGCTTTGCGGTGCTCAGACGTCCTGCCCAGTTTAGCCGTTCGCTTAAGGTGGCGCATAACAACTCAGTTATTCTGTGACAATCTTGGTTTCTTCCTTGGGCTGCTCGAGCAGCTCATTCTCGAACTTCATACCGAGACTGAGGCCCAAAGCGGCCAGCTTCTCCTTGATCTCGTTCAGCGACTTCTTGCCGAAGTTGCGGTACTTAAGCATCTCGGACTCTGTCTTCATCGCCAACTGGCCGACAGTGGTGATGTTTGCATTGTTCAGGCAGTTCGCAGCACGGACGCTGAGCTCAATCTCGTTGACGCTCATATTGAGAAGCTTGCGCATCTTAGCCTTCTCGTCGTCCTGCTTGTCAGGAACTTCCTCAAATTCAATCGCGTTTTTGTCGTATCCAACAAAAACATCAAGATGATGCTGAAGGATCGCGGAGGCCTGAGTGAGGGCGTCGTCGGGGGTCATACGACCGTCCGTCCAAACCTCCACCAACAGCTTGTCGTAATCCGTGCGTTGGCCTACCCGCGCGTTCTCAACGGCATAACGCACGCGCGTCACGGGAGAAAACAGAGAATCGATCGCAACCACGCCGATCGGCTGGTCCACTTTCTTATTCTCGTCGCCAGGACAGAAGCCACGACCGATCTTCACTTCCAGCTCCATCTCGAACTTTTTCTTCTTGTCGAGGGTGCAAATCAGCTGCTTGGGGTTCACCAGCTCGATGTTCTGGTTCAGCTGGATATCTCCGGCATACACCGCACCTTCCTTGTTCACCGAAAGCAACAAGGTCTGGGTCTCACGGGAATGCGCCTTGAAGAGGACCTTCTTGAGATTCAGGACGATGTCGGTCATGTCCTCAACCACCCCGTCGATGGTGGTGAACTCGTGCATGGCACCATCGATCTTTAGAGAGGTGATGGCAGCGCCCTCAAGCGAGGACAACAGCACACGACGCAGGGAGTTGCCAATAGTATGACCGTAGCCCGTTTCAAAGGGCTCGGCGATGAACTTGGCATACGTGTCGGTGGCGGTGGCCTCATCCTTGGTCAACCGCTTCGGCATTTCAAAACGACCTAAACGAACTGGCATATGTATTTGGTGGCAATTTTAAACTGACCAAGGCCTCCCTTATTCCCGAAGGATGCCCCGGCCCATATAATTGCAAAGCGCCACTCGATGAGTGGCGCATTGGTTACAGGTTTAGCGGGAATAAAATTCAACAACGGCCTGCTCATTCGCAATCGGATGGATCTCATCGCGAGTAGGAATGCGCATCACAGACCCCTTAAAGCCTTCCTTGTTCAAGGAAAGCCAGTCGGGAACCGTACGGCTGGTGGAAGACTCCAGGTTTTTGGCAGCGAGTTGGCGAGAGACGGTGACGTCCTTGACTTCCACCACATCGTTAACCTTCAAGGCAAACGACGGCACATTCACCTTGCGGCCATTGACCTTGACGTGGCCGTGTGCGACCAACTGACGTGCTGCCGGACGGGTGAGTCCGAAACCCAAGTGATACACCACATTGTCGAGGCGAGTCTCGAGAATCTGGAGCATCTGCTCGCCCGTGACACCACGACGGCGGAGCGCGCGCTCATAGACGTTGCGGAACTGACGTTCCATCAACCCGTAGTAGTAGCGCAGCTTTTGCTTCTCAATGAGCCCCAGGCCGTAGTCGGTAAACTTACGACGGGACTTCGGGCCATGAACACCTGGGCCGTAGTTACGGCGCTCCAGATACTTCGTGGGGCCAAAGATGGGCACGCCGAAACGGCGGCTAATTCGAACGCGAGGACCAGTATAACGAGCCATGAGATCCGCTGGGTTTAGTCAGTTACAGTTGAAAAGATTACACGCGACGCTTCTTCCGGGGCCGGCATCCATTGTGCGGGATCGGAGTGACGTCCTTGATCACGGAAATTTCCAAGCCAATCGCCTGCAGGGCTCGGATCGCGGATTCGCGGCCAGAACCAGGACCTTTGACTCGGATCTCGACCTCGCGCATGCCGTGGGACATGGCTTGGCGGGCGGCGTCTTGGGCCACCTGTTGAGCGGCAAAAGCAGTGCTCTTGCGGCTACCCTTGAAGCCCACGCGCCCGGCGCTGGACCAACCAATCACGTTGCCTTGCATGTCCGTGATGGCCACTTGGGTGTTGTTGAAGGTCGCCAAGATGTTGGCGATGCCCGTAGTGATGTTCTTAGAGCCCTTCGCCTTGATGATCTTTTTGGCGTTGGCATCATCACCCAGGAGTTCCGCGGCAGTCGGAGCGCTCCCGGCAACAGGTTCGGCGGGTTTCGCAGGGGCGGCAGGAGCGGCCGCTGCTTTGTCCGCGGACGCCTTGTCGGCAGCAGCGGCAGGAGCCGCAGCCTTCTTGGCTTTAGCGGGTTTAGCCTCGTCGCCCGACTTCTCGGGAGCAGGCTTTTCGGCAGGAGTCTTTGCAGGCTTGGTTTCGTCGGCCATAGAAAAAATGGTTTAGTGAATTCCCGTTTTGGCATTGGGATTCCGCTGAACACCGACGGTGCGGCGCGGTCCCTTGCGTGTGCGGGCGTTGGTCTGGGTGCGTTGCCCACGGACAGGAAGGCTCTTCAAATGCCGCACACCTCGATAGCATTTGATGGCTTGCAGCCGCTTCAGATTCAACCCGAGTTCTCGGCGGAGATCACCCTCGATGACATACTTGCCCTCTTGGATGACGTGAACAATTTGCGACATCTGAGCTTCGGTCAGATCCTTCGCCCGGATGCTCGCATCAATGCTCGCCCGCTCAAGGATGATCTTCGCATTCACGGGCCCGATGCCGTAAATGTAGCGGAGAGCGATGTCGATCCGCTTCTCACCCGGAATTTCAACTCCGATAATACGTGCCATAGTCTTTTACCCCTGCCGCTGTTTATGTCGCGCGTTGGAGCAGATCACCCGAATGATCCCCCGCCGCCGCACGATTTTGCAGTTTTCGCAAAGCTTTTTAACTGATGCTCTGACTTTCATATCAAAAATTTTACACCGAGCAGGCTATACGCCCTCTCGACAAATCGTAGGGTGACATTTCGAGGACCACGCGATCCCCTGCACCCAGTTTCACAAATTGAAGGCGGAACTTTCCAGAGACATGCGCCAGCACATGATGCCCGTTTGCCAGTTCCACCCGGAACAAACGAGGCTTCAGGACGTCTACTACCGTCCCTTCGACCCTGATACTCTCTTCGCCGGCCAAGTCAAAATCTCCGCTTCGGCCTCAGTAATGAGAACCGTATGCTCAAAATGAGCAGAAAGTTGACCATCTTTGGTAACGACTGTCCAGCCGTCATTTAACTGTCGAACCTGTGGCTTACCCGCGTTGACCATCGGCTCGATCGCGATCGTCATCCCGGGCCGCAGCTTCGGGCTGCTCTTACCGTCCACATAGTTCGGCACCTGAGGCTCTTCATGGACCGATCGTCCTACCCCATGGCCAACAAATTCTCGAACAATGCTAAAACCGTGGGACTCAACGCAGGTCTGAATCGCCCGCGAAATGTCAACCACCCGATTCCCCGCACGCGCTTGGGCGATACCCTCAGCCAGCGACTTCTCGGTCACATCCATCAGACGTTGGGCATCCAGGCTGCAACCGCCAACCGCCACGGTCTTCGCCGTATCCCCAACAAATCCGTTCCAGTAGACCCCAACATCCAAGCTGACAATGTCGCCAAACTCAACGCGACGCTCACTAGCCAGACCATGCACCACTTCTTCATTCACCGAGATGCAAATCTGACACGGATACTTCTTGTATCCCAAAAACGCACTCTTCGCACCATGGCGCGCAATACATTCGCCAGCGTACTGATCGACCTTCTTGGTCGTCATCCCGGGCTGAACGTAAGCAGCGACTTCTTCCAACACTTCCCGAGCGATCCTACCCGCTTCCCGCATCGCGACGATCTCCCGCTCGTTCTTGATGCTGATCATGTTTGGGTTTTAGTCAAAGACCCGTTTCAGATCTACCACGGACTTTGGTCCAGGGCAGATTAGTAACGTCCACGGACCCGACCCTTCTTAAGGAACCCGTCGTAGTGACGCATCATCAGATGCGATTCCATCTGTCTCATCGTGTCCAGAAGCACACCGACCAGGATGAGCATGCTCGTTCCACCGAAGAACGTCGCAACCTGGAATGGAATCTTCATCTCGCGGTTCAGGAGAATCGGAATCACAGCGATCAGCGTCAGGAAAATGGCACCCGCGAAGGTAATCCGGCTCATCGCGTTATGGAGGAAGTCGCTGGTGGCTTGACCGGGACGCACACCGGGAATGTATCCCCCGTGCTTTTTCAGGTCATCCGCGATCTGCAGCTCATTAAACTGCGTGGCAACCCAGAAGTAGGAGAAAAACAGAATCATCAGACCGTAAAGCACGATGTAGAGCACAGCACCTTCGGTCAGATAGGTGGCCATTCGCGAAAAGAGGGGGATCGAAAACTGGGCCCCCAGGAAACTCAGGGCGCGCTCCGGAAGCATCAGAATGGCTTGCGCGAAAATGATGGGCATGACGCCCGCATAATTAACTCGGAGCGGCAGGAAGGAACTTCCTCCGGAAACCACCTTCCGCCCCACAGCTCGCTGGGCATACTGCACCGGAACCTTGCGTTGTGCCTGAAGCACCGCGATAACCCCGGCCACCACCCCGAGCAGCAGTAAGACCAAGGCAATAATATAGAAAATGTTGAAGCCACTGGGCTCACCAGTCTCTCCACCGGTGAACATGTCTTTGAGGCCCAGGAAGGACTGAGGCAGCCGAGCCAAGATACCGATACTGATTACCAGTGACGTTCCGTTGCCAATGCCGCGCTCGGTGATCTGCTCACCAAACCACATCAGGAGCATCGTTCCAGCGGTCAAGATGATCGTCGTCTGGATGCGGTACCAGATGATGTTGTCATACATCACCAGCTTACCAGGAAACTCAGCACCACCGAACAGAGTGCTGGGGTTTTCCCAGGTCGTGCTCATGTAGAGGCCTTCTGCCAAGCAGAGAAACACGGTCAGATAACGACCATATTGAATGATCTTGGTGCGTCCGCCCTCTTCACGAGCGAGCTTGCTCAAGGAGGGAATCACCGCCGTCAGCAACTGAATAACGATCGTGGCACTGATGTAGGGCATGATGCCCAAGGAGCCCACCGCGCAACGCTCAAGGGCACCTCCGGTGAACATGCTATACATGCCCAGGAA
Organism: Verrucomicrobiales bacterium; assembly: GCA_016793885.1. NCBI lineage: Bacteria > Pseudomonadati > Verrucomicrobiota > Verrucomicrobiia > Verrucomicrobiales > Verrucomicrobiales bacterium. The sequence goes on along the minus strand of JAEUHE010000012.1, from coordinate 63,546 downwards.
GGAACCACCGGAATCTCCGCCCCTCGCTGCACGCGCTGCAAGCTGGTCGAAGAAGTTCTTAAGCGCCTCCCCATCCAAACCAGGCAGGGGGCACATCGACACCACTCGACACAAGGCCAAAACAACTAGCGTGAACAAAATCCTCGATTTCAGTTCGGGGATCTTGAAGCAGTTAGCGAAGGTATTAAAAATGTTGCCGAGCATGCCGGGTGCGGGGGTTCAGCTTAGGCTGTTACGAGTTCGCACTTACCGCCTTTGGCCTCGATCTTGGCTTTGGCGGTGGCGGTGAAGGCATGAGCTACGACCGTGAGCTTGCGGGTCAAGTCCCCATCGCCCAGAATCTTGAGCTTGGTCAAGCGGCCAGAGGCAACACGAATTTTGCGGAGCGCCGCAGTGTCTACGGTCGCGCCATCAGCAAAGCTGTTCAGAGAAGCCACATTGACAACGAGATAGCGCGTCGCGTGGCTGATGTTGTTAAACCCGCGCTTGGGCATACGGCGGAAGAGGGGCATCTGGCCCCCTTCGAACCCGGGACGGATGGAGCTGCCTGAACGAGCAGACTGACCTTTTCCACCGCGACCGCTGGTTTTGCCGTGGCCGCTGGACTCACCGATACCAAGCCGCTTCCGGCGGTGTTTAGCACCAGGTCGAGGTTTAAGATTATGGAGACGAAGTGACATATCTAGATTCAGGTAGTAGCAGGAGTTTCAGGCGTCGCAGCAACCGGTGCAGCCGCAGCAGCGGTCCGCACAACGATGCCACGGCTCCTCAGGATGTCTTCGCGGAGGCGCAACTGGCGCAGAGCGGCGAAGGTTGCCTTGACTACATTGGACGGATTTTTGGATCCCAGCGATTTGCTCAGAACGTCACGGATGCCGACGGATTCCAAAACGGCCCGAACGGTCTTACCGGCGATGACCCCGGTTCCGGGAGAGGCAGGTCGCAACAGCACGCGAGCACCGCAATAATCGGCCAAAGCCTCATGCGGGATGGTGGTATCGCGCAGAGAAATAGGCATCATGCGTCCTTTGGCGATTTCCCCGCCTTTGCGGATCGCGTCAGCCACTTCCCCGGCTTTACCAAGGCCCAACCCTACACGGCCCTTTTTGTCTCCAACGACAACCAGAGCGCTGAAGCTGAAGCGACGACCGCCCTTAACCACCTTAGCGGAGCGATTGATATAAACGACTTTCTCGGCGAGTTCGTTGCCGTTTTGGTCGCCATCGCCATCGCCCCGGTTACGCCGAGGTCCACGTCCAGGCCCACGCCCGCCGCCGCGATTGCCGCCGCCACCGAAATAGCCGCCCCCGCCACCCTGGCCACCCGAGCTGTTACCCGGCTGCCCAGCGGGCTTTGCACCTTCGTTATTGCTTTTGATAGGATCTGACACGGTGATTAATTCCTTCCGCGGTTAAAATTCAAGACCACCCAGGCGAGCCGCGTCAGCAAGCGCTTTCACCTTCCCGTGGTAGCGAATGCCATTGCGGTCAAACACAACTTTCTTAATCCCTTTGGCCAAAGCAGCTTCAGCCGCGAGTTTCCCTAACTTGGTCGCGCCATCGATGTTCGCCTTGAGCACCGACTTGCCACCTTTGACCTTCGTTGAGGCGGCCGCCAAAGTGACGCGGGCTGAATCGTCGATGAATTGAACGTAGATGTGCGCATTGCTGAATTTGACAGACAAGCGGGGGCGGACCGGTGTGCCGACGACCACCTTGCGAATGCGAAGCTTTCGGAGGCGGCGTAGACGTTGTTTGTTCTGGATCTGCATGTTTTTGGAGCCACGGGTTTGGCCGTGGCGTTAAATCGGTTACTGTACGGTCTTGCCTTCCTTGCGGATCACCTTTTCGTCCGAGTAGCGGACGCCCTTGCCCTTGTAAGGCTCAGGGGGGTAGAAGGCCCGAATTTCGGAGGCCACGAGACCAACCAAGGCCTTATCCGGCCCTTCAATGGTCAGCTTGGTGTTTTCTTCGACCGTGACCTTGATTTGGGCGGGAATGGGGTAGTTCAGGGGATGCGAATACCCCAAGCTCAGATTGACAACTGCCCCTTGGACAGCGGCCTTAAATCCGACGCCTTGAATCTCGAGCTTCTTGACGAAGCCATCGCTGACGCCCTTGACCATGTTGTTGACCAAGGCACGACCTAAACCGTGCATGGCCTTGGCCTCAGCATCTTCCCCATCCCGGGACACCACGACCTGGTTGTCAGCCACTTTGGCGGACGTGCGGCGCGGAAGAGTCATGTCGAGCTTACCTTTGGGCCCCTCGACGCGGAGCTGACTGCCTTTGATCTCCACCTTAACTTTGGCGGGAATCGCAATCGGTTGCTTACCAATTCGTGACATAATGGCTGTAAATTGAAGTTACCAAACGTAGCAGAGGAGTTCGCCACCCAAGTTCTGCTTACGAGCTTCCGCACCGCTCATGACCCCTTGCGAGGTGGAGAGGATCGCGGTCCCGAGGCCACCGCGGACCCGAGGAATCTCGGTAGACCCGACGTAGCGACGGAGCCCTGGGCTGCTCACGCGACGAATGCCAGTGATAACACTGCGTCGTCCATCATACTTTAACTTGAGCTTGAGACGTTTGATAGTCTTGCCCTCCACGCTAAAGTCCACAATGTAGCCCTCCTTCTTCAAGATGGCAGCAATGGCCTGCTTCATCTTGGAGTGCGGCAGCTCAATATCCGTCAAGAGCGCTCGGTGCGCGTTACGGATCCGGGTCAACAAATCTGCAATCGTGTCGGTCATAGGTTACCAGCTGGCCTTAGTCACGCCAGGAATCAGTCCGTTCAGCGCCAATTCGCGGAACGTCAAACGAGATACGCCATATTTTCGGATGAAGGCGCGGCGACGGCCGGAAATCCGGCAGCGATTTACCAACCGCACGGGGCTAGCATTACGCGGGAGCTTCGACAAAGCGGCGTAGTCGCCCTTCGCCTTCAGCTCGGCGCGCAGGGCCGCATACTTCTTCACCGTGCGAGCCTTCTTCTTATTACGTTCCAACCAGGATCTCTTGGCCATAAGGTTAAAGTCTTCTCAAAGATTCACCAAACTCGTTAGCGATTCTCCGCGAACGGCATGCCCATCAACTTGAGCAGTTCGAGAGCCTCAGCATCGGTCGGGGCGGAAGTCACGATCGTGATGTCCATGCCCTGCTGACGTTTGATCTTTTCCAATTCAATCTCCGGGAACACCGTTTGATCGGCGATGCCCAAGGAATAGTTGCCGCGACCATCGAAGGAGCGGCTCGAAATCCCACGAAAGTCACGGATACGAGGCAAGGTGGCGGCCACCAACCGATCCAGAAACTCATACATGCAGTCGCGACGGAGCGTGACGCGACAGCCGATAGGCTGACCTTCGCGCAGCTTGAAGTTCGCGATGCTCTTGCGCGACTTGCTGATGGCCGGCTTACGCCCGGTGATCATCTGCAGATCCTTGGCGGCATCTTCGATGGCTCCCTTTTCGAGGGAGGCACTCACGCCCATGTTGACCACGATCTTCTCGATGCGAGGCACCTGGTGAACGTTCTTGTAGCCCCGGTTCTTCTGCAGGGCCGGCCGCACTTCGGCCTGATACTTGGTGTAAAGTCTCGGTTTCATTTCCGAAAATTAGTGGTAACTGACGCGCTTCGTGACGTAGTAAACAGGACGTTCTATTAGTTGGTTTTCGTCCCGCCGCGCTTCGCGGCCTTGGAATCGTAGCGTTCAGCCAACATCACATTGGACGAATGGATAGTTCCTTCCCGCTCGACGATCGCACCCTGAGGATGAGTTTGGCTCTTCCTCATGTGCCGTTTGATCATTTGGGCGCCCTCGACGATGACCCGATTCTTCTTGGTGAGAACCTGGATGATCTTGCCGCGCTTACCCCGCTCGGAGCCAGCAATGACGACCACTTCGTCTCCGCGCTTAACATGCAACTTAGCCATAAATCAAATCACCTCCGGTGCGAGCGAAATAATCTTCATGAACCGCTTGTCCCGCAGCTCGCGCGCCACAGGTCCAAAGATACGGGTTCCGCGAGGGTTGTTTTCCTTGTCGATGATGACAATCGCGTTGGAATCGAAACGCAGATACGAGCCGTCAGAACGGCGAATCGCCTGCCGAGTCCGAACGACCACCGCATTCACAACCTCGCCCTTCTTAACGGTCCCATCCGGAGCCGCCTCTTTAATGTGGGCCTTAATCACGTCGCCAATCCGGGCGTAGCGTTGATTCTTGCCGAGGACGCCAATCGCGGCCGCGCGCTTGGCACCTGTGTTGTCGGCAACGTCCAATATGGAACGAATCTGCAGCATAGTATCTTAGATTTAGACTGCGACAGGGGTCGCCTCAGTGTTGCGCTCAACCACTTCCACCAACTTCCACCGCTTGGTGCGCGAAAGCGGACGAGTCTCTTGGATGCGAACGCGATCGCCAGGCTTCGCCTCGCTCTTCTCATCGTGAGCGTAAAACTTCTTGTAACGGGTGATTACTTTTTTGAACTGCGGATGCGGGAAGCGTCGTTCGACCCGAACCACGATGGTCTTGGTCATTTTGTTAGACACCACCTCACCCACCCGTTCCTTACGATGACCGCCGGTTTTATTCGTCTGTTCCATACTTAAGGTCAGGCAGCTTGTTTCCGCAGTTCCGAGATTCTTGTTTCCACCCGTGCGATGCTCCGACGGAGGTTTCTGAGTTCCGAAGGCTTCTCCAGCTGGCTGGAGGCCTTTTGCAATCGCAGCTTGAAGAGCTGCTGCCGAAGGTCGCGGCTCTTCACCTGCAACTCGGCAACTGTTTGGTCTTTCAGATCGGAAGATTTCATGTCGTCAAATTCCTTGCGCAGGCCTTACGCGGCCACACGATGGCGGGAGATGAATTTAGTCCGGATCGGCAGCTTGGTAGCCGCCAAGCGAAGAGACTCCCGAGCCAAGGCTTCGGGCACCCCATCCACTTCGAACAGGACGTTAGCCGGACGAATCACGGCAACCCAAGACTCAAGCGGGCCTTTGCCCTTACCCATACGAGTTTCCAAAGGCTTCTTCGTAAAGGATTTCTGAGGGAAGATCCGGATCCACACCTTGCCGCGACGCTTCATATTGCGTGCGATGGCGACCCGGGCCGCTTCAATCTGCTTGGTATCCAACCAGCAGCGTTCGAGACTCTGCAGTCCATATTCGCCAAATGCTACGGTGGAACCACGGTAGGCAGTGCCTGCGCGGCTTCCCCGATGCATTTTGCGATACTTCACTCTTGCGGGCATCAATGGCATAGGCGTCTCCTAAGAATCTTTAATGGGTTACTTGCCAGCAGGAGCCAAGGCTTCAGCCGGACGAGGCGCCGGGGCCTTGTCTTTCTTTTCGTCTTGTTTGCAGATCCAGCACTTCACACCCAAAATGCCATAGACCGTTTTCGCCTCAGCGAATCCGTAGTCAACGTTGGCACGCAAGGTATGGAGCGGAACACTGCCCTCATGGTAAATTTCGACACGCGCCAATTCGGCGCCGCCAAGACGACCACCACAGCGGATCTTGATGCCTTCGGCACCCAGGTCCATGGCGGTCTGAACCGCCTTCTTCATGGCTCGACGGAAGGAAACCCGGCGCTCCAGCTGGAGAGCCACGTTCTCGGCGACCAATTGGGCATCCAACTCGGGAGTCTTGACTTCGAGGATGTCGACGTAGATTTCCTTGCCGGTCATCTTGCTCAATTCCTCCTTGAGCTTGTCGATTTCTGAACCCTTACGGCCGATGACCACCCCCGGACGAGCCGTGAGAATGGTGACGCGGCAGCGGGTCGCAGCGCGCTCGATCAAGATGCGTGGCACCGAGGCAGCCTCGAGCTTTTTCTTGAGGATTGAGCGAATCAGTTGATCCTCGGTCAGCAAGCGACCGAAGTCCTTTTTGTCGGCATACCACTTAGATCGCCAGTCTTTATTGACCGCGACGCGGAGACCGATCGGGTTAGTCTTTTGGCCCATATCGTTTACTCGTCAGAAAGCACAATTCGCACATGGCAAGTCCGTTTGAGGATCGGACCAGCCGAGCCACGGGCCTTGGGAGTGAACCGTTTCATTGTTAAGCCGGTGCAGGCCACAGCCTCGCGCACCGTCAAATTTTCAGCCTTGAGGCCGTTGTTGTTCTCAGCGTTCGCGATGGCCGACTTGAGCGTCTTGGCAACCACGCGAGCCGATTTGCGGGAAACGAACGCCAAGGCAGCCTGAGCCTTCAGCGCGGGCATGCCCTGAATCTGGCGAACCACCTCGCGCATCTTCTGAGCCGACATCCGAACGTTCCGGGTAATAGCTTTAACTTCCATACTATTTGGCCTCCGCTTTCGCCGTATGCGCACCATGCTTCTTAAAGGTGCGGGTCAGCGAAAATTCGCCGAGACGGTGACCCACCATGTTTTCAGTCACGAAGACCGGGTTGAATACTTTGCCGTTGTGAACATTGAATGTCAGCCCGACAAATTCGGGGGTGATCATTGAACGTCGCGACCAGGTCTTGATCGGGGCCTTGGAGCTGGTCGATTTCGCCTTCTGGATTTTCTCCAGGAGATGCAAATCTACAAACGGGCCTTTTTTGATTGAGCGTCCCATACGGTTGCGGTTACTTGAGCTTCATCGGACGGCCATCGCGGCGAACCAGGATGAACCGGTTGGAATGTTTTCTACGATTACGAGTCCTGTAGCCCTTGGCCAAAAGACCCCAGGGCGAGGTGAGGTGCTGACGACCACCACCGCTCTTGGACTTACCGGCACCACCACCATTCGGATGATCCACAGGGTTACGCGTCACACCACGATTCACCGGGCGAATGCCACGGTGACGGCTGCGACCCGCCTTACCCAAAATCACGTTCGAGTGGTCCACATTGCCCACCTGACCGATGGTCGCAAAGCAAACCTCGTTGATCTTGCGGATTTCGCCGGAAGGCAACTTCACCTGAGCATATCCCTCAGCACGCGACATCAGCATCGCCGCGCCGCCAGCCGAGCGGACGATCTGCCCACCGCGACCCGGGCTCAGCTCGATGTTGTGAATCTGAATGCCGACCGGAATCGACTTCAGCGGGAGGCTGTTTCCCAACTCGGGAGGGGCCGTCTCACCGCTCATCAACTTAGCTCCAACCTGCAGTCCTTGAGGACAGAGGATATACCGCTTGTCCCCATCGGTGTACTGCAACAGCGCCAAGCGGGCACTGCGGCAGGGATCATACTCGATCGCAGCCACCGTAGCTTCCACACCATGCTTATTGCGCCGAAAGTCCACCAAGCGGAGCTTCTTCTTATGACCGCCGCCGATACCCCGGGCAGTCACACGACCGTAGGCATTGCGCCCGCCCGATCGTCGCTTAATCTCCACCAGGCTTTTTTCGGGCCGGGTCTTCGTAATGTCGTCAAACGACGCGATGGTGATATATCGCGTCGACGGCGTTAACGGCCTAAAGGTTTTGACTGGCATAAAATCAATAAAACCGAGTTTGTTCTCGGAGGCGTCGAGCCATCATTCCCGGCTCCTGGAGAGCTTCGGTTATCGGTTCGACTAATACGCTCATCCCGAACACGGGACGAAACGGAGCGCGGAAAATAGCAAATGCATGGAGCCGTGCAACATGTTTTTCAAAAAACTTCACATCAAGCGGTCACGTGCCTCTCGAACCCGCCGCACGGAATCGGCACAAACGCCCCCAAATGCCGTCAAATGTCCCATTTTCCGACCAACCCGGGCCTCCTGTTTACCATAGAGGTGAAGTTTAATGCCCGGGTCCCTCAGAGCTTCGTTCCAACGAGGAATCCCCTTACCCCAAACATCCCCCAACAGGTTCGCCATGGCCGCGGGCGCATGCAGATCCGTCGCACCCAATGGCAGCCCACAAACAGCCCTCAATTGCTGCTCAAATTGACTCGTCACGGCCGCGTCAAGAGTTAAATGCCCAGAATTGTGCGTGCGCGGGGCGAGCTCATTCACGAGCAGTTTACCGTCCCGCGTGAGGAACATTTCCACGGTCAAAAGCCCGACGACCTGGAGCGCCTTGAGGATGCCGGCCGTTAGCGATTCCGCCTGCTCTGCCAGTGAGCGATCAATGTTCGCCGGAGCAAAAGTCACATCGAGAATGTGGTTAGCGTGTTGGTTCTCAAACACCGGAAAAGCCCGAAATTCACCGGCGGCAGTCCGAGCCCCAATGACGGATATCTCCTTCTCAAAATCCACAAAGGCCTCATAGATCCCCTCGGCACCTGCCAAGCTCCTCCATGCCGATTCCAGATCCGACGCCCCCCTGACCTTCACCTGCCCTTTGCCGTCGTAGCCAAAGCTGGCGGTTTTGAGCACCGCCGGTAACCCCAACTCCTGAGCCGCCCGCTGAAGTTCCTGCTCGCTGCCAATGCGTCGGAACGGGGTGACCGGGAAACCATGTTCCTGGAGAAAGGTCTTCTCTCGAAGCCGATGTTGCGTGATGTGCAGAACCCGGCCGTCCGGCCTCACCGGACAGACTTCAGAGGCCGCCTGTGTAGTCGCGGATGGCACGTTCTCAAACTCAAAGGTGACCACCTGGACGGTTGCCGCAAACCGTCGCACCGCCTCCAGATCCGCATAGCTGGCCACCACTTCCTCATCGGCCACCTGACCAGCCGGGGAGTGCGAGTCCGGGGAGAAAATGGCGACGCGATATCCCAACTGCTTAGCGGCCATCGCCAGCATGCGGCCCAACTGGCCGCTTCCCAGGATGCCGATGGTCGCGCCAGGCAACAGTGGAAAGCCGGGTGCCGTGGACTGAGAGCCTGATGGTGATCCGTTCATGTGTTAATGCGGAAAAATGGGTCGTTGCAGCCGGAAATAGATCCGGCGACTTGGAGAAAGAAGACGAGAGGCGGAGGCTTGATTCAAGCCGATTTCCTAGTTGCGGTCTCGCCCGGACAAGCACGAAGGATCGACTCAGCCGCGCTTGGGCTCCGGAAGTCGATGGCTGTCCGCCAAGACACGCCGGGTTTGTGAAGAGCGAAAGTCGGCATAGGCTTTTCTGAACTTGGCATGCTTGCAGCCGAGGATCGCCGCCGCGAGCAAAGCAGCATTGATGGCTCCGGCTTTTCCGATCGCCAGAGTACCCACCGGAATCCCGCCCGGCATCTGAACGATGGACAGCAACGAGTCCATCCCCTTGAGCGCCTTGGATTCAACGGGCACCCCCAGCACCGGCAGGACCGTTTTGGAGGCACACATTCCGGGCAGGTGGGCCGCCCCGCCGGCTCCGGCAATGATCACCTGGATGCCGCGATCCGCGGCGGAGCCGGCATAGTCGAAGAGCAGGTCCGGGGTGCGGTGCGCCGAAACGACCCGAGCCTCGAAAGGAATGCCCAAATCCGCCAACTGAAGAGCGGCGTGTTGCATCGTCTCCCAGTCGGACTGGCTGCCCATGATGATACCAACGAGCGCGGGCGCTTTAGGCTTCGATTTCACGAAACCGACTTAACAGCGTCGGCTGGTGGAAATCAATGCTGCTCACCAGGAAAAGGCGGTAATGTTGGCTAGATCCCGCACGAAAAGCTGGGTCCCCGCAACGGCCAGGTGAGCCCACGACTCCTGCTCGGATACCGACGCTGAAGCGAGCAACTGGAACGACTGCGAACTCGCCTCCAGCAGATACAGTTTACCTTTCTGATCAAGGGCCAGGATCCGGCTTCCAGAGGCCACCATGCTCCAATACTTTCCAAAGCTTTGATCGGAGGTCCAACGTTCAGCGCCGGAGGTAAGCTCGAGACACATGACCCGCTGGCTTTTAAGATGGCAGTAGGCAAAGTCACCGATCACCACCGGAGTAGACATGTAACCCTGCGCCTTATGCACCCAGGACTCCTCGACCTGGACGCCGCCGGCACCGTCGACCAGTCGATGGAGGATCGTCTTGCCCCCGTAGGTACTGGTCAACACGGAGTTCGATCCTACAATCACAGGGGTCAGAATGTTCATTCCACGAAAGGCTTCCACCGGTTTCGACCACAGCACACTGCCCTTCTCGAGATCCAGGCCTACCAGCGTTTCACGTGTCTGAACCACAAGTTGCCGCCGCCCCAACAGCGTGGCGATCACGGGTGACGAGAACGCGCTACCCCACATGCCCCCGCCATCTTTCATGGCGCGCCACACCACTTCCCCGTCCTCCTTCCGAATCTTAAGCACCGACGCCCCCGCCTGAACATACACCGAATCGCCATCCAGAAGCGGAGAGGAAACAAACCCAAAATCGGGAACTGGGGAACCAAGCAACTTCACGAAATCCAGCCTCCACCGGTTGGAACCGGTCACCACGTCGAGGCACACCAACACATCCCGCATCCCGGCCACAAACAGATTCGTGCCATCACAGGCGGGTGTGGCCCGGATCCAATCGCCGTTGGACTTGGCGAAGAAGGGCACGGACAGAGCCCCCTCCCAGGACTGCTGCCACAGTTGAGCACCGGTGCGGCGCTCCAGCGCTCGAACGATCTCCTCTTTCTTGTCGCGGGTCTCCGTCACAAACACCCGGTCACCGGCGATGATCGGGCCTGAGTAGCCAGGACCCAACCCGACCTTCCAGGTCTTTTTAAGCCCCGCCAAATTGGAGGGCCAGGAGGCCTCCATGACTTTTCCATCGCGCGTTGGCCCGCGCCATTGCAACCAATCAGACGCCCCGAGAGGTAGGGCTCCAAGCCCGAACCAGAGGAGAACCAGCAACTCTGCGTGAACCAGCCGTTTGCATCTGCCGATCAAGATCATGGCTTCAAGGAGATGAGGATGTTGGTCTAACTTTTATCAACGCTCGAATGGAGTCGGCCAACTCCTGGGCGCGACCCGGGGTCGGCTCGCCCAGAAAAAGACCCACCAAACGGCCCGTCCGGTCCAGCAGTAGGACATTTGCCGAGCCAGACTTCAGAAACGGCTGGCCCGCAATCTGCCCCTTCCAGTCCATCAAGATGGGATGCGTGTAACGCTCGACAAAACGGCGCCTGATCATGCCGCGCAAAACCGACGGCACCTTCCTCACATCCGCCACCCCACAGAGGACCACCTGGTTAGTGTCGTAACCGAGGGACTTCACCGCCGAAACCCACTTCGAGACCTCAGCCGCTCCTTCCCGGTCGGCACAAGTCATGACGGTGATATGCGCGGCGGGGAATGACAGGTCATGCCGCGCTCCATACTGATCGTCCAGAGTCAGACGCCCGAGACGAAACTCAGTCGCCGAGTGCGCATCCGCGCCCGAGCTAGGCAGATCGAACGAGGAAGCCACCAGCAGAGCCCCGCCCAGGAGCAGTGCGGTCCCCACAGCCGAGGCCGGCCGAGACCGGACGCTCTCCGGTGAATAGCTGCGCCCTTTCCAGGTGGCCGGACGGCCCAGCGCGTATTGCACCAGAGCGAACCACTGGATCAATAACAGCGCCAGGATGCCCACCGGATGCAGCAGAGCGCCCACGAGGGACTGATGATACCGCCGCACAGAAAGAAGCCGAGGAACCATTGCTAGGGCAATAGCGGTCAAGGCGGCACCCCGCTCGAGATTACCCAAAGCGCTCCAGCCAGCCAGAGCCACGATCCAGGGCAACACCTGCCCGCCCGCGAGAAGGAAAGACATCGGCAATATCCGCTTGGGGGCAGCCAATCCTTCAATGGCGTTCTTCGCTAGCCCGCACCAAACCTCGGAGCCATTACGATACATCCGGCAGGTGGCGAGCGGAGTCGCATCGAAGAGGTCGGTTCTAAATCCGGCCTGCCGGAAGACTCGGGGCAAGCGAAGACCATCGTGCAATGTTGCCGGGATCTTGGAATGCCCTCCGCACTCTCGGTAGGCTCGCCGACATGCCACAAACAGTTGGCCGCATCCCGCCGCGAAGGAGGGAGAGGCAGATCGCCTCATGGCGTGCATGGGCAAGAAGCCGAGCAGAATGAAGTGGATCAGCGGAATCAGCAGTTTCTCACTGAACGATCCGGTCTCCTGACGTGGAATGCCGCTGGCAAGGTCCGCCCGCGACTCCTCCATAAAACGCACCATTTGCTGCAAGGCTTGAGGGTGGAGCCTGACGTCAGCATCCATAAACACCAGCCAGCGCCGGTTCGATAGCCTCGACAGAACGTGGCAGGCGTGCTGCTTTCCACACCAGCCAGGAGGGAGGGGCGGAGCAGCCTCGAGCCGCACCCGGGAATCACGCGCTTGAAATTCTCGAACAATCGCCGCAGTTCGGTCGGACGAATGGTCGTCCAGCACGATCAACTCCAAATCGACCCCCGCGTTGGAGAGCACCGACTCCAAAGTGGCAGGTAGGTTTGCTTCCTCGTTGCGGGCAGGTATCAGGACGCTCACTCCCGCTGACTCAGCGTTTAGAGCATCAGGCCGATGCCCCAGCTCATTGGGCTCTTGAGGCAGTGGCAGCAGCGGACGATAGACGCGGCTGTTCGCTAGAAAGAGAAGGAAAGGCCACGACGCCAGTCCCAACGCGATCCAAGCTAGTGTTTCCCAATTCATCTCACTCCATGCTCCTTCTGGAAGCGTTCACCTCGCAGCCATGATTTCATGGCACGCCAGAGATCATAAACACCCCCCTGCCCTGCCCCACCTAGCAGCAGGCATCGAAAGTCATCCGGATCCCGTCGGCTTGCTGCAGCAGCCAACGCGTCCTGCGTGGCCGCCATCCGCGCCTCAAAAAAAGAAGTCCATTCCGCCACGCTCCGCACGGAACCGTTCTCATCCTGGCCCCGCACCACCCAATCAGGGCGACCTAATCGCACAAGAATCTCGGGCAATCGTTCCTCCCAGAACACATACTCGATCGCCACGGGCAGGAAGATCGCACCCGGGCTGCGCGAGGCCACCGCCCCGAGCCCAGGATCGCACCGCAAGGGGCGTTCCCGGCAATCCGCGAACCTTCCCTGGGGCGTGATGCTCAAGGCGGCCGTGGGAGAGGCTAGAATCTCCTCCGCCGTGCGCAGGAACCGAATCGCCCCCCGGGTGGTTCGACGCTCCACGCCAAAGAATCCCATCCTCTTGAACATCGCATAGCGCTCCACCGCCGCCTGCTCCATGGGAGCATAGAGGTGGCGGTGGGGGAACAAGGCATCCTTCAAAACCAGCCCCACCAGAGGATCCCACCAAGAGGCGTGGTTTACGTAGACCACCCAGGGCACCTGACTCGGGAGCTCCGGATAATCTCCGACACAACAGCGCAAGGAATGGAAGTGCCGGCGGAGATACCACCGAGAGTAACGGGTAAACCAGGAAACCCACCGGGGCGAAATAGGCGGCCGGCCACCTCCTGCAGGAACACGCACCTCCGAGCCCTGAGAAGGCTCCAACCGGGCAGGAGGCAATGCAGCCCTCACTGGGCCAGGTCCCAACGGCGCACTCGCGGGAAGTGTTCTCACAGCACAGCCGCCACCTCTCCAACAGCCTCTCGCTCTCCCATCCCACGAGAATCACCTCGAGCAACAAAACCATCGCGATCCAGAGTGTCCGCTGCGATCCATCCGCTCATGAGCACCATGGGCATGCCAGGACCAGGATGGGCCGCGCCGCCAGCCAGATAGAGCCCCTTCAAGTCGGGCGATCGATTCCCAGGCTTGAATGCCCCGAGAAACCGCCCATGACTCGCCAGCCCATAGATGGCGCCGTTCAAGACCCGATACCGATCGTGAATATCCTGTGGTGTCAACGCACGCTCGAAGACGATTCGACTCTCGATGTCTTTCATGCCGCCAGTACGCTTGAGCTTTTCCAGAATGACTTTTCGGTAAGCGGGAAACATCGCGGACCAGTCGTGGTGAGGTCGCAGATAGGGTGTGTGCACCAGCACATAGAGAGCTTCGCCGCCCTCGGGCGCGGTGCCGGGCTCCGTGCAGCTCGTCGCCGCCAGGTAGCAGGTCGGGTCGGGAGCCGGCTCACCTCGCCGGTAGATCCAATCGAACTCCTCGTGAGGATCGCGGCTGAACACGAAATCATGGTGGGCTAGATGCTCGTACCTGCGATTCAAGCCAAGATACAGAACCACTCCTGAGCAAGCCGGCTCATAGTCGCGACGTCCCTCAAAGCGGCTGGACACTTTTCCACCCAGCAGTTCCCGGTGCGTACGGACAGCGTCCGCATTCGAAACCACCGCAGACAGAGGAACCGTCTCACCATCCGCCGTCCGCACTCCGACCACTTGGCCGTCACGATGCAGAATCTGCTCAATGCTCGCCTGCATTCGGAACTCAACCCCCAGCTCCTGCGCGAGCCTGAAGAGGGCGTTCGGAACGGCGCGGGTGCCTCCCTTCGGATACCAGATCCCCTCGTCCGTCTGCATGTGTGCGATCCCACACAACACCGCCGGAGAGCCGTAGGGGGACGACCCCACGTATTGGGTGTAATGGTCGATCATTTGGGCGACGCGAGGATCCGGATTAAAAGCTCGAACAGTGGACGCCACGGTTCTACCCATGCGCATGGCGAGAACATCAGAAAGCACCCCGGCGTCAAACGAGGTCTTAAAGTCGAACATGTCACTCAACCCACCAATGGGCTTGTAGAAGAAAAACTTTTGAGAAATCTGGTTCAGTCGCTCGCTCAGAGACATGAACGCTTGATAGCCAGCTCCGCTACCACGGCCGGGAGCAAAGGCGTCGAGTCTGGCCGCCATCTGCTTCGTGTCCTCGATCAAATCAAGACTGGACCCATCGTCAAAGAAACACCGCCACTGCGGATCAAGTCGGATCAGATCCAGATAATCCTCCATGTTCCGGCCAGCCTCCGCGAAAACCCGCCGCAGGACCGAGGGGATCGTCAGAATGGTCGGCCCCATGTCAAAGCGAAAGCCATCGCCTTCGAGTTGGGCCGCCTTACCACCCAGCCAATCGTTGCGCTCGAAAAGCACGACCGAGTAGCCGCGCGCCGCCAGCGTGCAGGCCGCTGACAAACCAGCGAGACCGCTACCCACAATTCCAACTTTGGTTTCGTCTGAACGTTTCATAAATCTTGGTTCCTTCGACTTCGAGTAGCCATGGCTTTGAGCATCTCCAAGAGACCCGCACAGCGGTCGAAAATGCTGAAGCTGTGAGCGCAACGAAGGTAGCCTCCGAAGAGCGCAGCATCCCCGGGCTGAGGGGCCGCAAAGGCAGGACGAAAGCGCCCCGCGGTGCGGGTGACCACCTTGGGCACGGTGAGATCAAGCAGCCCCTCAGGGCCCCGGGTCACACCGAACCCGCTTGAAGCGCGGCCACCAAACGGGATCCGGGCATCGCCGGTCGGCACAATGAGGTCATTGATCGAAACCACACCACCGCGCAACCGGTGGGCAAGGTCCCAGCCGGCGGCTTCGTCCTGGGTGAACACGGATGCCCCCAGGGCATAGGCGCAGTCATTGGCGCACCGAACGGCCTCGTCCTCGTCTCCCACCGCCACCAACACCAAGAGCGGGGACATCCATTCGGATTGCAGAATCAGGCTGTCAGGCCGAATGCCGCTGAGCACTGCGGGCCCCCGATGCGCCGAGCCCACCACCCACCGTGCCCCGGCTTCCACGGAATCCGGACGGAGAGGGTGCCCGTCCACAAGGAGAATCTGGGGACTTGGAAGGGTGGAGACCGAACCAGCCTTCAGCCGCGTGGCGAGCCGCTCCTCCAGGGCAGACAGCAATGCAGCAGGCACGAACACCCGCCGCGGGGCCATGCAGGTTCGGCCCGAGTTCAGACAAAGCCCAAAGGCCAGCGCATCGGCGGCTAAATCGAGGTCGGCATCGGGAAGGATCACCACCGGATCAACCCCGCTCAGCTCCACAGTCGCGGGAATGCCTCGGGGCGCCAGAAAAGCCAGGACATCGCGGCCGGCGCTGGAAGATCCCGTGAACAAAACCTTATCGATGCCCACCGACATGGCCGCCCTGGCAGACTCGACACTCTCAGGCAGGACCTTGATCAGATTCGGATCCAAGCCCGCCTCGACAAGAAGAGAGGCCAATTTGAGAATGGGACCGGATGTTTTGGGAGCCGGCTTAACCCATACCGCATTCCCGGCCGCCAAGGCCTGAAGTAACTGAACTCCGGGCAGCAAGAGTGGATAGTTGGAGGGAGCAATGATCAGAACCACGCCGAGAGGTTCGCGCGTCACCTGGGTACGAACTCGACCGAGCCAGAGAGGGCGGCCCGCGGCCCCCAGTCGCCGAGGAGCCAGGACGGAGGCCGCCTCACGCTCCAAAAACCGACAAGCTTCCACCAAGGGCAATACTTCCGAGGCCAGAACCTCCTCGAGGGGACGTTGACGCACCTGAGCGCTGAGGCCGGCGATGGCGGCCCCCCCAGCAGCCACGTTCGATCGAAAGCGCCGAAGGATGCGCAGGCGCTGCTGAATTGGAGTGCAGGCCCAGACCGTTTGAGCCCAGCGAGTGATCCGCATCGCAGCTCCGAGGTCGTCGACCATCGGGGTGGACGCGGGAGATCGGCTATCGTGGTCAAGAATCATGCAGGAGAACTGGGGGTGGATGCGGCGACGCCGCTCGGACTCGACGCCCCGCTAAGCTTACTAGCAAACCACCGACGGAGGGTCCCCGCGGTCTCCGGGAGCACCGATTTGACCGCCCCGGAACCTCCGAGTGGCAGTGCCGACTCGCCGCCGTCGGAACCGGCTGTCATGCAGCCCGACCGACCCAAGTCTTCCAGCAGGAGACGGGAGCTGATGCGGGCACTTTCAAAAATCACCGGCAGGCCGCTTCCTGGATGCGTGCCGCCTCCCACCAAATAGACCCCGTCCAGATCTTCGAAACGGTTCCGCGGACGCAGATGCAGCATTTGATCGAGAGTGTGTGCCAGGTTGAAGGTGGCTCCTTGGTGGATTTCGTAGGTTTGGTCCCACTGGTCAGGAGTGATGATCTTTTCATACTTAACCCGGCCTGCCACATCACCGTATCCTGCCTTGGCCATCTGTCGGTAAAGCAGCTCCCGGAAGGGACCTTTTTCCCGGTTCCAATCCACATTCGGATGCTGGTGGGTCACGGGAGCCAGGACGTACAGACTGCTGTGCCCCCTCGGCGCCAGGGAGGGATCCGTAACGCAGGCGTTCTGGACGTAGAAGCTCGGATCGGCGCTCAATACATGCTGATTCTCGATCTCATCCAAATTCCGTTCGTAACTCTCGGAGATGTGAATGGTGTGGTGCGGAAGATCAAATTGGCCCTCGACCCCCAAGTACATCATGAAGGTGGAGCACGAGAACTTCTTGCGAGCGATCTTCTCGTCGGTCCATCGGCGCCTGACCTCATTTGGCACCAGTCGCTTCATAGACCGAGCAAAGTCGGCGTTGAGTACCACGGTCGAGGCACGAACTTCTCCCTCGTCCGTGCGGACCCCGACGGCCTTTCTCCCCTCCAAAAGGAAGCCCTTAACCTGCTGGTTGAGACAGATTTCTACCCCCAACCGGGTTGCCACGCGAGCCATGGCTTCCGTAACCGCGGCACATCCACCGAGGGGGTGGAAAACCCCGTATTCGTATTCCAAGAAACTCAGGATGCTAAAGAGGCTAGGACAACGGAAAGGAGACATCCCCAAATACTTGGACTGGAAGCAAAAGGCCAGACGGACACGCTCGTCGGAGAAGAAACGGCGTAGATAAGCATCGACCGATTGATGAGGACGCACCACCGGCAACAGCTTGAGCAACCGCAGGTTCACCACGTCCTGCCATCCCAGGAAAGGGCTTTCTAGACAGGGTTGAATCTGCTGGAGTTTCTCCCGATTCTCGGTCAGAAACCGACGGAACCCCGGCACATCCGCCGGCGAGAGCTCCCCGATCTGCTTCTCCATCCGCGAAATGTCCGCCGTGCAGTCCATCCGTCCGCCACTCCCGAACTGAATGCGATACTGGGGATCCAGTCGGACCATCTCCACCTCCGCGTCCAGAGAGGTCCCCGCCGCTCGGAAAATCTCATCGAGAATTCTCGGGTAAAGGAAAAAGGTAGGTCCCAAATCGAACTTGTAGCCCTCCGATTCAATGCGGGAAGTGCGTCCCCCAACGATCGGCAAGCGCTCCAAAACCTTCACTCGAAGACCGGCGGCAGCCAGCAAGATAGCGGTGGCCAGGCCGCCCGGCCCAGCTCCAACAATAACAGTATCGAGCTTCATGATTTGGCTCAGGTTTTAGGCGGCGACGAAAATCAAATCACGTTGCTGCATCAGCCGGCGCAACTTCGAAAGAGCCAGATTCTGCAACTGGCGGATGCGTTCCCGAGTCACTCCCATCAGGGCCCCGATCTCTTCAAGCGTCTTGGCGTTGCTGCCGTCGAGCCCAAACCGGAGGTTGAGAATGCTGGCCTGCCGCTTCGGGAGTTTGGGAAGGACTTCGCGAAGCAATTCAAGGGAGTTCTTCTGCTCCAGATGTTCGTCAGGACGCTCGCCATTCTCGTCGGCAATCACGTCCGCCAGGCGGTTCGCATCATCCAAACCCAGAGGTGCATCCAATGAGGCCGGCCGAACAGAAGCTTCGCGGATCTGACGAACTCGAGCCGGGCTCATGTCGAGTTCGGCAGCCAACTCCTCATGGCTCGCGTCTCGGCCATACTGGCCTCGGAAGCGGGCAGCCGCCTGGCTGAGATGGTAGACTTTCTCCACCACATTGATCGGAAGCCGGATGGTCTTGCCCTGGTTCGCCACGGCGCGGCGAATCTGCTGCCGAATCCAGAGCGAGCTGTAGGTGGAGAACTTGGCGCCCTTACGGGGATCGAAACGATCAACCGCCGTCATCAAACCGATGTTTCCCTCATTCACCAAATCCAAGAGCGGCAGGCCTAGGTGCTCATACTCGCGGGCAATCTTGACCACCAGACGAAGGTTGGCGCGGATCATCCGATCTCGAGCGAGGTCGTCGCCTTGCTGAACCCGATCGGAAAGTTCAACCTCTTCCTCGGCAGTCAGGAGCGGCTCCCTGCCCGCATCCCTCATGTAGAGCGTCACCAGGTCAGCCGCAGCCCACTTCACCGTTTCCGAGGAAGCTTCCGCATCCACCACCGCAGAAGTGGACGCGGGTTCGTCGACCACCACCGCCGACGGAGCCAATTCCATCGCTCGGTCAGGAGGCGCTAACTCGAGTAACCCCGGCGAGGTCCGGGACAGAATTTCGCCCCGGGCACTGGATCGAATCGGGCTGCTGACTATTTTAGGGCGCTGACTGCCGCAACGTCGCTTGGGAGCACTTCGCTTAACTGCACGTTTCGTTCGCATAAGGCATTTCCTCGTCTCAAAATTCAGAGAGCATGGGTCAGGCTCGGGCCGTCATGACATCCGCTCTTCACCATCAATATGTCAGCTGTACAGATTATGTCAAATGTTTGTCTATATATTGTTCAGATTAATTTCCTGCAATAATGAGCTGCATTACAATTCTTTGCGACGGGCACTTGCGGACTGTTTACATTTTGTCTAACGTATCACTCACGATGTCGGACTTGATTCATTCGATCAGAGTGGTGGCTCAGAGAACGGGTCTAAGCCCCCATGTGATCCGGGTATGGGAAAAGCGCTATGGGGCAGTTCGTCCTTCCCGAACCGAAACCAACCGCCGACTTTATTCCGAGGCCGAGGTGGAACGGCTCAGTCTGCTAAAGCAAGTTATCGCGGCTGGTCACAGCATAGGAAATGTCGCCGGCCTGGAGATGGAACGGCTCAGGAGCCTAGTGGAGAATGAACCTGCCCCCGGCGGCACACGACTAGGGGAGGAAGAGAAGACGCTGAGCTCAGCGGAGTCCTTCCTCGCAGAATGCCTGAGGGCGACCCGAGAGCTGGACTCAACAGCCCTCAACCATGCGCTGCAGGCTGGAAATGTTAAATTGGGGGCCCAGGGCCTGCTTCAGCAGGTGGTAGGCCCCCTGGTTCAACGTCTCGGCACCCTCTGGCGCGCTGGGGAACTCACTGCGGCACATGAGCACTTTGCCACGGGCGTGATTCGAACCTTCCTGGGCAAAGGGGTAAGCCCCTTCGTGAGCGCGAATCAGCACGCAAGGCTGATTGTCGCGACACCGGCCGGGCAACTGCACGAACTAGGAGCGCTCCTGGTGTACGCGGCGGCGACCAATCTGGGATGGCGGGTGATTTATTTGGGAGCCAGCCTGCCGGCGGCAGAGATCGCCGGGGCCGCACTACAAAATGGCGTCCGGGCGGTCGCGCTCAGCATTGTGTATCCAGAGGATGACCCGCAGATGGACCACGAACTCCGCCGGCTCCGCCAGCTTCTCCCCCCGGAGGTGTCATTGATCGTGGGGGGACGAGCCGCAGAAGCCTATCGAATGTCTATCGAAAGCATCGGCGCTTTTCTCATCGCCGATCTGAACGCTCTCTGCAGCACCCTGGATCAGCTGCGCAGGCCCGCCAAACAAGGAGCCGCGTGAAACAGCACTTCTTCTCTCCCAATATCGGCACCGGTGGCCGCCTGCTCCGTGGAGCCGGAGGACTCGCCCTGCTGGCAGGCGCCTGGTTCGGATTTAGCTACGCGCCCTGGCTGGGACTCGTGCTGCTCGCCTCCAGTTTATTTGTCCTCTTCGAAGCGGCCCGCGGCTGGTGCGTGATGCGGGCCTGCGGAATCAAAACCAAGCTGTGAGGCTCCCGGTCCCCCCCAAAAAAAGGACTCCCGGGTACGGAACAACCCAACCTGTGAAGTGTCAGGAAAGCTTGTCCCCATCTCCCGACACTCCCAACCAAACGTTAGGTCCGCTACCCGGGAGTCAAAGTCTCCCGTCTCTCATGGCTCGCGAGGGCACTTGCTGCCAACCCGGCTCAACGCCCCCGGAAAGGACTCAAATCTTGATTGATGCCTGCTCGCAATTGGTCCTCAGTCAAAACCCCATCGGCATCGCCATCCCAAGCCCCAAACCACTTCGAAAATCCAGTTCGAAACTCCGCCCGACTCAGTGAGCCGTTCTTGTCCGCGTCCAAGGCATCGAAGAAGGTTCGGCCGATGAACTCGCCCGGTCCACCCGGTCCACCCGGTCCACCCGGTCCACCCGGCCGGCCTCCCCGTCCACGGCCACCAAAACCCATTCGGTCGATTTGAAGACCCGGGGATTTGCCGGCCAATTGGTCAGATACCGATTGAGAACGCGCGGTGACAAAGGTACGAATCGGCTTGGGAGGGTCACCGAACATGCCCGGGTTAAACCCAGGCCCTTCGCCCCTGCCCGGTTCCGGGCCGCCGGGACCTGGCCCACCACCCCGTGCTCGTCGTACCGCCTCACCAGCCACCACCTTGTTGAAGACCTCGAGCTTCTCCTGGGACTCCTTCTCCACGGAGGGACGGATCACCTGGGCCAACTCCTCAATTTGGCCATGGATTCGTTCGGGACTGAACACGCTCGTGCTTAACTGCGACATCCTCTCCAGGTAGAGCTTCTTGAACGCCTCCACCCGAAACACCCGCTCCAAGAAACGATTTTCTCCCTGCCAGGGCTTTTGAATGCTCAACTGTTCCCGTTGATCCTGGGTTCCAACCATAGGAAACTGCCCAAATGAATGGTCCAGATCCCAAGGCCAGAATTGGAACTGCTGAGATTTGGGATGCAGGTAAACCAAGAAATTCTGTCCCAAAGCCAGGATGCTATCCATGTTCGCGAGCCAGACCGTGACGGCCATGAAGCTGGCGAACTCGGGAAGATCGAGGAACTTATGAATGTTCTGAGCAAACTCCTCATCACTGCTGCGGGACACCCACTTGCAAAGATCGATCACCCGCTGCTTCTGCTCCTGGGTCAACGTCTGCTTAGGGTCAAATGTCTGTTGATACTGAGACCAGTCGTCCCCCAAGTCATCAAACAGAACCCGAGCCACCGGCTTGAAGATTGCGCCCTTCTTCTCCCCGATCTGCTCCTCAGCAAAATTTTTGTCGGGGTTCTCGATGAGAGTGTACAGCCCCAGATAGGTCCGATCGTATTGTCCCGGCACCGTCACGAACACCTGAGCATAGGCATTCCTCGGCGCCGGAACTCCAGCGTCGCGAAACAATTGGTAGCTCAACGGCTCATTCATCCAACTAGGGTCAGTCACGTTGTTGTGCAGGTTCAGGGTGGTCAGGCCAAAGAACTTCTGCCCCTTGGTGTACTCGTTCAAATCGATCTTCATCGATCGCTTTAGCTGGCCACGGGACTCCATAAAGGTCCCATTTCCTTTATAGCGAACAGCCACCTCCTTGAACTCCTGACCGTCAATAGCCAGCGACGCTCGGACATAGTTGAACTCAACTCCGGCAGCCGATGCCAGACCGTTGCGCTTACCTTCCGCGCCTTGAAGATTCATGCCACCAGGACCCCCAGGACCACCGCCAGGCAACGGCATGGACGCAGAAATCCCCAGGCTGACCTGCTGAGAAGTGAGTTGCCCGGTATTGTCCTTGTCCCACGCGGAGAACCAGCGATCGGCCAATCCGGTGAACTCCTCTTTGGAAAGTTTCCCGTTCCGGTCGACGTCGCCTTGCGAGACAAACCCAGGCGCGAGAACCATCGCCGGGCCGAATCCACCCCGACCGCCCCCTCGTCCGCCTCCGCCAAATGGACCACGGTCGCCACCCTTTGGTTCCATGGCCCCCCACTGCTCCGGCGTGAAGGTGAGATGGATCGAGAAGAGATTCGTCCGCCGATAAACCTGAGCCCCCCCGGATTGTGAAGCCTCCTTAGCGACCACGCCGCTGACACCTGCCAGCAAGGCAACGCAAACCATCCACCGAATCTGAGAAAGCGACCAAAGACCCGTGTTCATTTTCAAAGCAATAGACGGAGCAAGCCTGTGCCAATCGTTTCACTCGGAGAGTCTCATCCCGGCGATCCCGCCTTAAAGCGAAACTTAACCTGAGAGAACCCAACACCGTTCCAAACCAAACCGATCGTCGGACTCGACCGCGGTATTGGAGGCAAGATCCATTAAGCAATCCTCGTTCCAGGGCAAAAAACCCAACAAATCAGGCGATGCGTGGCCTCGTCTCGCGCAAGAGGTGCGCAAACTTGCGCCTGAGCGTGCAAACAATGCACAAGGGAATAGCCCTCCCCATCTCCGCGTTCTCCGCGCCTCCGCGAGAGATTCCGGCAGTCCTTCGGAGTCAGGAGAGGGATCTTTTCTCGCGGAGACGCGGAGAACGCGGAGGAGCAGTAAATCAGTGCGAACTGACGGATCGTGCGGATCAGGCCGATCAAAGCCAGGTTGTTGCGATGGAAGGCGCAGAGGGTGTCGTGGTCCGGATGGCTATGGTGGTCCGAAGGAGCCCGATCACGCAAATTGGGAGGCAAAGGAAGTGGTGTGTCGTGATCAATATTGACGAAGCGGGGACCCATGCAAAACCCGACGCCGTTGCCCCGCTCCAGCTTCAAGCAAACCAACAGCGAATCGGCTCTTTTCCGCAGGAAAAATATCTAGCAGCCTGTCGCGACGATTCCTAAAAGATAACTCAGCACAAACGAGGTTCAAAGCCGGACTCACGTCCAGTGGGGATTAGTCCGACAGGCTGCTAGGCCAGCAGCCCGGCGACAACTTTACCGTGGATATCAGTCAGTCGATAATCCCGCCCCTGGAAATGGAAGGTGAGCCGCTCGTGATCGAACCCCAGCAGGTGGAGGATCGTGGCTTGAATATCGTGAACATGAACCGGGTTATCCACCGCATGAAAACCCAGATCGTCCGTGGCTCCAAAGGTCGTTCCCGCCTTGACTCCTCCGCCCGCCATCCAGAGAGAAAAGGCCTGCGGATGATGATCCCGACCCTGAGCACGCCCCAACGTCGGATTGGTCTCGACCATAGGGGTTCGGCCAAACTCACCTCCCCACACCACCAAGGTCTCGTCAAGAAGCCCCCGTTGCTTCAGATCGGTGATGAGTGCGGCCGATGCCCGATCCGTCTTATTACAATTATCCTTCACATTGCCGGCTACATCGGAATGAGCATCCCAGCCCTCGTGAAAGATGTTCACAAACCGCACCCCGCGCTCAATCATCCGCCGAGCCAACAGGCAGGCACGCGCAAAGGACGGTTTGTCAGGGTCGCAGCCATACAGCTCCAACGTCGCGCGACTCTCGCTCCGGAGATCCGTCAACTCCGGCGCCGAGGTTTGCATGCGAAACGCCATCTCATACTGAGAAATGCGGGTTGCGATTTCCGGGTCGCCAACCACTCCCAAACGCTCCTGATTCAAGGCCCCCACCACATCCAAAGTGTCTCGCTGAATGACTCGATCCACTCCCGCGGGATTGGTCATGTTCAGAATAGGATCGCCGGAGTTACGAAACCGGACCCCGGTATAGATGGTGGGAAGGAATCCGCTGGACCACAGGGCCGGACCTCCACTGATCCCTGCCCCCGTCGACATCACCACAAACGCCGGCAGGTTTTGGGTTTCCGATCCGAGCCCATACAGCGCCCAAGAACCCAGACTCGGCCGGCCCGGTACGGGAAACCCCGTCTGGAACAACATCTGAGCCGGGGCATGATTGAACTGGTCCGTGCGCACCGACCGCACCAGGCACAGATCGTCGACCACTTTGGACAGATGCGGCAAGACCTCGCTCAGCTCAATGCCCGACCGGCCATACCGCCCGAACTTGAACTGGGGTCCCAGAACCGCGGCGTCCGATTTGATAAAGGCGTAGCGCTGACCGCCGATCACGCTCGGTGGAATCGGCTTGCCCTGGAGGCGCGCGAGCTCGGGCTTGTGGTCAAACAACTCCAAATGGCTGGGAGCCCCGGCCATGAACAGATGAATCACCTGCTTGGCTTTCGGAGCCGAGTGCGGCTGGCGCACGGCCAACGCATCCTTGGGAAGAATCTTCGCTCCCGCCGAAAGCCCCAGCTGCCCGGTCAATAGCCCGGCCAGGCCAAGCTTGCCCAATCCATAACCGCACTCGCGGAGAAAGTGCCGCCGGGAAGTGTCGAGCGGAGAAAATGTGTGCAATTTCATGGTCAACCTTGCGTGATAAATTCGTCGAGGTTGAAGACCAGCCGCGCCAGCAAAGTCCACACGGCTCGCTCCCCAACATCCCCTTCCCCACCCCCCGCCACGCTCCGGGAGTCCATCTCCCCGCGCTGGATGCGTCCACGCTGAACCTCCGCAAAACGAAGCAGCACCTGAACCTCCCGATCGGTCGGACGACGGCTCAAGCTCCGTTCAAACAATGACTCGATACGACTTTGGTCCGTCCCGCCAGCCTTAACCAGGAGGGCCCCAAAGGCCTGGGCAATCTCCACAAAGACCTGATCGTTGAGGAGAGTCAGGGCCTGGAGGGGTGTATTGGATCGTTCGCGACGAGCCACGCACGCCTCACCGCTGGGCCCATCGAAAGTGTTGAACATCGCGAACGGCGCCGTCCGCTTGGCAAACACGTAGAGGCCTCGACGATATCGGTCCGGACCCGTACTGGCTGTCCATCCCATGGCTCCATAAGTCCCTTCCGACGTGACCGCTGCCGGCTGCGGCGGATACACGCTGGGGCCACCGATGGTGGGCTGAAGCAGCCCCGAGGCCCGCAGGGCGGCATCCCGCACCATCTCCGCGTCCAACCGTTTCCGCGGCCCGTGCGACAGTAGCCGATTTTCAGGATCCCTTTGCCCGGCCAGCTCAGTCCGCTGGGAGGTTTGGCGATAGGTGGCACTGGTCACCATCAAACGGTGCATCGCCTTGACCGACCATCCTTGCCGAACAAATTCCAGCGCCAACCAATCCAACAATTCGGGATGACTCGGGAGATCCCCCTGGAAGCCAAAATCCTGAACCGTCTTCACCAAACCGGTTCCAAATACCAGGGCCCAGTTCCGATTCATGACCACTCGGGCGGTCAACGGGTTCTCAGGAGAAACCAGCCAGCGGGCCAGCCCCAGCCGATCGCGGGTCGAACCGGAGGGCAGCGGATTCAGAATGGACAGCACACCAGGCTCCACTGCCTCCTTCGGCTGAAGGTATTCCCCGCGATGATGTACGAAAGTGGGCCGGGGATGACCCGCAGGCCGCTCGCGCATCACGAGAGTGGTGGTGGCCGCCGGACGCCGACGCAGCCGACGGATCTGTTCCGCCTCATTGGCCAGTTCCGGGCTGCTGAGTAAAAACTGGTTCAGCAACTCCTGACGTTCGGACGAGGTCAGCTCCTCTGACGGTTTGCGGAGCAAGCGTTCCATCTCCTCCGGCAAGTCGCGGGCGTCTGCTCCCCGTGGATCGGCCGTGACCGAGAGACGAAATCGCCCCAGCGACGCGGCGTAATGGCGCCAGAACTGCATCTTTACGCGCAGATCGCCAGTCGGCTCCAGGGGCGCCTCCAGTACAAATACCGCTTGATGCCGCTCACCCATTCGCCCAGCGCAAGACCAACCCGTTTGCAAGTCACCGTCAATCGCTCGCTGCGCCCCCACATTGTCAGCACCCAAACCAGTTTTGGCGTAGCTATGGCTGGCCTTCGAGATCTTGCAGGGCTGGCCGGAAGCCACCAGTTCCAACTCGCTGAGAAAGAAGTCTCCAGGGGGGCCCTCGTAATAGGTCATGCCCGGACCATGCGCCGGCAGCCGATCGTCCGGCAATACCTCCAGCCGCACCGCGGTTACCCTCGGAGGGAGGTCGCGGAAGGCCAGCTCGTAGGTGTCGTGCTTGGTGATGTCCCCCGACACAAAAATGCTTCCGTCGGGTTCCAAGCTCAGGATCGGTAGATTGGACCGCAACTCGACTGGACGAACCGGTCTCCAATCCACCAGCGAACGCCGCTCGCGGGTGAGCCAGTTCTGAAAGGACTGCTGCATCGCCTCCTGTCGGCGAACCGCTACCGCTCGGGTGTCGGCCGATGGAATCCCCAATCCCACGCGCAACCTTCCGATCAGATGAGCACCGCCGTAACGTTGAACCAACCGGACTTCGTAGCGAGTGCCACCCTCATGCCCCACTGGGGCCTCGAAGCTGAAATAACCAACTTTTGCCGAGTTCAATGTCTTCCTGGGATCATGGACCGCCCACCCGGTGGCTTCATCTCCATCCACCGCCGCGCTGATGAGAAATCCTGGCTGCTCGACGTCGGCGGTCGCGGAAACGATTTTCAACAAGCGCAGGGCGGCGCTCGCATCACTCAGCGGAGCCGCAAAAACCTGAATCTCACTCAACACGAAGTTGCCATGCGGAGTTCGTCCCGGGCCCTTGGAAGGCAGCGAGGGATCAGTCAGCGCTTCCAGCCGAAGCTGGTCAACACCCCGCGCCGAACTGGAGAACCGAAGCGTGTAAACATCGCGTTCCTCCGGCTTCCCCTGGAAGAGGAAAGAGCCATCCTCCAGCAGACGAGCTGGACGCTTGCTCTCGTCCTGCGCCGATCCATCACGAGGCGTCTCCCATCGAATCACATCCAACGGCCATTTATCCGCGAGAGCAGCCAGACGCCGAGCCGCTTCTTCCTGATTCTGCTTCCAGGTCGCCTCGAGCTTCTGGTCGGGAAGATCCAGGTCCGGCTCGTCGGCGTTGTTCAGGCAGGCCATCACCTGATAATACTCGCGGTGGGGAATCGGGTCGTACTTGTGCGTGTGACACTGGGCGCACTGCAGGGTCAGCCCCAGCCAGGTGGTACCGGTGGTCGCCACTCGATCATTCATGGCATGAAAGCGAAATTCGAGCGGATCAATCCCTCCCTCCTCATTTCGCATCGTGTTGCGATGAAAACCAGTGGCTACCCGTTGATCGACGGTCGGATCCGGCAGGAGGTCTCCCGCCAATTGCTCGATCGTGAACTGGTCAAAAGGCAAATCCCGATTCAAGGCACGAAT
This sequence comes from Verrucomicrobiales bacterium, assembly GCA_016793885.1. Lineage (NCBI taxonomy): Bacteria > Pseudomonadati > Verrucomicrobiota > Verrucomicrobiia > Verrucomicrobiales > Verrucomicrobiales bacterium. The sequence goes on along the minus strand of JAEUHE010000012.1, from coordinate 35,812 downwards.
GACCCAGTCGCGGTAGGGCCAGATGCTTCGGGCCCGGTCCTTCTCGTAGCCATTGGTATCGGCGTAGCGCGCCAAATCGAGCCAAGGCCTGGCCCAACGTTCGCCATAGTGCGGAGACCTCAGGAGCCGATCGACCAGGGACTCGTAGGCCTGCGGCGAAGAGTCGGCCAGAAAGGCCGACAACTCCTCGGCAGTGGGTGGAAGCCCGATCAGATCCAATGAGACGCGCCGCGCCAGCGCCGATTTGTCGGCTGGAGGGGAGGGAGACAACCCCTCGCTCTCCAGACGAGCCAGTATGAAGGAGTCGATGCCGTTACGAACCCAGCCCGAATCACGCACCGTCGGCAAGGCCGCAGCCCGGGGCGGTTGAAAAGCCCAATGCTGCTCATATCGAGCACCCGAGGCAACCCAGCGCTTCAAGAGGTCTTTCTGCTCCGCCGTCAGCGGCTTCTTGGTCTCGGGAGGCGGCATGACTTCGTCCGGATCCTCACTGAACAGCCGCGCCACCAGGTGGCTCTGATCCAGGCGACCCGGCACAATTGCTCGCCGCCCTGACTTGAGCTCGCGCGATGCCTCCTCGGGAAGATCCAACCGAAGACCACCTTTCCGATGGTTCTCATCAGGGCCATGACAACGAAAGCAGCGATCCGACAAGATGGGACGAATCTCCCGGCTGAAGGAGGGCCCCACGGTGTCACCTGGCCCCGCCGCTTCGGCCAGCGCCGCCACCGACAGGAGCAGCAGGACCCAGGCGAACCGAGGTGATCGGCGGCTACGAATTAAGACGATGGACAGCGGCATGGTTTGGCTGGGCGATGCATTGCGACCGTGGTCGTGGTCGGTAACTTGAGATGATGAAAACCTGGGCAGTATTCAAATCAACCGACAGGAAACAATCTCGATTATTTTGAAATAGATGCATCCGCAGGTGCGTCAAAGTCCTCATATGATCCCGCGTCTTCCACGGCTAGCTTGGCTCCTCCTGGCTCTTTGGACGCCGGTTCCCACTGTCCGAGCTGCCGAGATCGAGAGGACAGCACATTATGTTCAGCTGATCCGTGGAGATGACGAGGACAAACCACCAGGGCCGGATGCCAAAGTGGTTGGCACCCGCCTGAGCACCAGGCTGCGACCGCTGTTTCGCTGGAAGTCCTACTGGGAGATTCAGCACCAGCGGGTCGACGTTAGCCCGGGTGGAAAAACCAAGGTGAAGCTCAACCGCGAACGGGAGGTGGAAATCGACCTGACGGAACCAGGCAAGAGAAAGGTCACGGTCTCTCAGTCGGGCAAGGAGCTCGCACGCAGCATTCGCAAGGCCGGAGAAGCGATGACCATCATTGGAGGAGAGCGGGATGCACGCAGTGTCTGGTTCGTGGTCGTCCGCGTGGACAAGCCAACCCCTTAGGGGTTAGAGTTGCCCACCTATGATGACCCAGCGTTCTTGTTTTTTAAGGATTAGCGCGCTGATCCTTTGGCTTTCCCTTCCCCATCGAGCGCCGGCCGCGCCGGATCTACCCTCCCTGCAGCAGGAGGTGGCTCAAGCCATAGAGAACTTTAAGAAAGCGGATCCGGGTCTCCAGCGCTTCTTCTCCACAGCCGCGGGTTACGCGGTGTTTCCGGGAGTTGGCAAGGGAGGTCTGGTCCTCGGTGGAGCTCACGGCAACGGTCTGGCTTACGAGGGTGGCAAGCTGATCGGGCGGGCCTCGGTCACCCAAGTGACCTTTGGGGCCCAAATCGGTGGCCAACGATTTGCCGAGATCATCTTTTTTGAAACGCCGGCAGCCTTGGCCCGGTTCAAAAGCAGCAAACTCGAGATGAGCGCCCAGCTCAGTGCCGTCGCCGCCGCGGAGGGAGCGTCCAAGAACGCTAAGTATGTCGACGGGGTCGCGGTGTTCACGCAGGCCGTGAAGGGCTTGATGGCCGAGGCGAGCATTGGAGGCCAGAAGCTGAAATTTAAAGATTTGGCGGAACCCGTCAAACCTCAGAAAAAACGCTGAACCCAGCCCACTGACTCAACTCAGGAGGCCGCCGCCCAACCAGTCGCCCAAATCCAATAGGCTCCTGTGCCCAATGCAGAAATCGCCAGGGTTCCCAGCAGGATCCGATAGGGAACCAATCCAACCCTGGAAGTCGCGGTTACTACCCGGCCGATCACCTCCGCGAACCCGGCCATTGCCAGCATGGTTCCGAGCGTGTAGGCGGTGAGATAAATCACCACCTGGACCAGGCTTGGCAGCGCGAGCGTCGGAAGAACCGCAAAGAAGTGCGAGCTTCCCGCCAACCCGTGCAGGGTTCCGATCCCAAACGCCGCGTGCGCGTGCGCGTGGGGCGAGGCCGCCGCCGGAGGATGGGCGGTGCGCTCGGAATGAAGATGGAAGTGAACATGCTGGCTGTCGCCATGCGCATGGGTGTGAATATGCAGCCGACGAGACATGGCACGACGCAGGGTCCAAACACCAATCCCGCACAGAGTCACCCCCACCAAGCGCTCCGCCCAACTACTGTACGCCTCCACGGGCAAGGCCGAACGAAACGCGTAGAGGAGGCAGCCGATCAACACCACTCCCAGACTGTGACCGCAAGCCCATCGAAGTCCCGATTGCCAGGACGCCCGAGTGGAGGCGGCGGCCAGAGGCGCCACAGCCGTCAAGTGATCGGGCCCAGAAACCACATGCAGAGCACCGGCCAGAAAGCCAGTAAGAGCCACCAAACTCATTGGAGGCGCTCCCGGGACAGATCGATCATTTGACTCACGGGATCAGAAGCTACGCGAGGGCCTCCTCGGTGTAAAGCAGAGCTTACACGCGCTGAAAACACGTCAGATCCATGGCCAACGCCGACCCTCCGAACCAGGAGCGATGCTCACTCCGGCAGCGGTTTACCCTTGGTTTCCGGAGCAAACCAGATGAGCGCCATGCCGACGAGGTAAACCAAAGTCACAATAGCCCCCGCCTGCGGATAGCTTCCCCCCAGCGTCCTCACCAACTCTCCCTGGAGCAGCGCGCCTCCAGCGGCGAAGATGCGTCCAAAATTAAAACACAACCCCTGCCCGGTAGCACGAATTCGCGTGGGAAACAATTCAGGGAAGTACAAGGGGAACCAACCGTAAAACGAGGCGGTGACCGCGCTCACGCCAAAGGCATAGGCCATGAACGAGGCATCAAACTGGGAGATGGTCCGGAACATCAGCGCGCACATGGCGAGCGAGCCCAGACACAGCAGAAAAAACGCGATCCGACGGCCCAACTGAGCCCCCAGCAGCGGCGCGATGATGCAACCGAGAATCGCGCCCAAGCCTTGAATCATCTGCACGTTGCCCGAGGCCATACCCGCCGAACGCTTCCCTTCGGATTCAAGGGCCGCCCGCTTGGCCGCCTCTTCCGCGCTCAACGAGGCGGGGGTCCCATCGGCTTGATACCATCCGGGGTTTTCAGCCTTCAACTGGCTCTGGGCCTCACGCGAGACCAGCTGATTCGCCCACAGCGGGATCCAGGTAACCGACCCCCAGGTGCCGATCAATGCAACCGATGCGAAAACGATGGCCAGCAACGTTCGACCCCGAATCCCCGGTGCAAAAATCTCAACCAGCGGCTTGGATTTCCCATCCTTGACGGAGTCCTGCCACCGCTTGGATTCTGGTACGGCCAAGCGAATCAGGAAGACGAGCAGGGCCGGCAGCGCACCAATCAGAAACATAGTGCGCCAGGACTCAGGAGTGGGCGGCCAAACCCGGGCCACCAACCCCGTCAGCAGGAACCCGAAGTTGGCGGCGGCCCCAATGGCCCCAGCCAGCAGTGGACGCCATTTTTCGGGCCAACATTCCATCACCAGCGCCACCCCCAAAGCCCACTCCCCCCCCATGCCCAACGCGGCGATGAAGCGGAAGATCGCCAGATGAGTGGGGGTCTGAGCGAAGTAACCGCACCCCGTGAACAGGGAATAGACGAGAATACTAATCGCCAGTGCGCGCACACGACCAACCCGATCACCAAGCCAACCAAAAACCAGTCCTCCGGCCGCAGCTCCGATCAGAAATGCCGCGGTGATCTTTGCCATCCAAGGCCCCACCGCAGCGTCGCCGCCCTCCCCCAGCATGCTCAGCAGAGCCGGACGCGCCACGACGGGAAAAAGTCCGATCTCAAATCCGTCGAACAGCCATCCCAGAAAGGCCGCAAGCAGTACCATCCATTGTGCGGAGCTCAAGGGCTGGCCCGCTGACGATTGTTTTTCGGTCATAAAGTGAATGAGTTGGTGGCCGCATCCGCGAAACGAATCTCTATCTCTCGTTGAGGCCAGCACGCGACCGACGGTCCACCGGGATGATTTTGACCTCATCAGACGGGCAAACCAATCAATGGTCAAGGTTGAGATTGGTCGTTCGCTGAGGGTTGGCAGGGGTCAGTGGAGTCTAATCGGACTTCTCATCCAGTGCGGACTCGCGCAATCCAGCTATGTGGTCGCCCCACCCACAGTTCGGATGCTCAGCCGAGCAACTCCTGAATCTCCTCCCAACTCAGGGCTTGAGTGAAGCTCTCCTCACTACCCAGGGTCTGAGCGGTCAACTCACGCTTGCGCTGCTGCAGGGTCAGAATCTTCTCCTCCACGGTGTCGCGCGCGATGAGCTTGTAGCTGGTGACCACTCGGGACTGTCCGATCCGATGCGCCCGGTCGGTCGCCTGGTCCTCGACTGCCGGATTCCACCAAGGATCAAAATGGATCACGGTGTCGGCGCCGGTGAGGTTCAGACCCACGCCGCCAGCCTTCAGGCTGATCAAGAAAACAGGAGCTTGCCCCCGCTGAAAACGGTCGACCACCTCGCCGCGATTCGGAGTGCCGCCGTCTAGATAGCAATACTCGACCCCGTCCTCTTCCAACTGTTCCCGCAACAGCGCCAACATCTCGGTAAATTGGCTAAAGACCAACACCCGATGTCCGCCGTCTAAAACCTCCTGGAGCAGCTCACCGAAAAGATCCACCTTGCCGGAGCCTTCGTCCTTGGCAATGGACTCCAGCTTGAGCAGCCGTGGGTCACAACAGATCTGACGCAAGCGCAGCAGCGTCGTGAGCACTAACATGCGTCCCCGAGACGCCCCCGGTTCACCTCCCGCCTGCAGCATCTCCTTCCGTCCCGCCTCCAACACCTGCTGATAAATCCGACGTTGGGAGTCGCTCAGCTCACAGAAAGAAACCTGCTCCAGTTTGGCCGGCAGGTCGCGGGCCACCTCCTGCTTCAAGCGGCGCAGAATGAACGGCCGGAGTCGTCGTCCCAGACGGGCCGATGCGGACGAGTCCTTGCCCTTGCTGATCGGGAGCTCGTAACGCTCCCGAAAGTCGCTCGCGCTGCCGAGATAACCGGGCATCAAGAAGTCAAAGATCGACCACAGGTCGAAGACGGAATTCTCCAGCGGAGTGCCGGTAAGCACCAGACGATGGCGCGACCGAATAGACTTCACGGCCTGCGCATTCAGGGTCTGGCGATTCTTGATGTGCTGCGCTTCGTCCAGCACAACCGTATCGAAATCGACCCCTTGATACCGCTCCGCATCCCGCCGAATCAGCGCATAACTCGTGACCACCAGATGCGAGTCCGCGATCTCGGGAAACCAGCGCTGCCGGTCCGCCCCCTGCAAAGGCAGCACCTTCAGCTCTGGAGCAAATTTCTTCGCCTCCATGACCCAGTTGAACACCAGACTGGTCGGACAGATCACCAGCCAGGGCGCCTTGATCTCGCCCTGAGCACGCATCGCCCGGAGGAAGGCCAGCGTCTGCAGGGTCTTTCCAAGCCCCATCTCATCCGCCAAAATTCCTCCAAACTGGCTGCTGCGCAAAAACTGAAACCAGGCCACACCGTGCTTCTGATAGGGCCGAAGCACCTCTTCCAACGACCCCAGAGGCGGGCACTCCGGAAGGGCTTCTCCCGAGCGATGACGCACCTTCTCCTTCCAGGGGGCCGGCGCCTGCAACGTCCAGCCCTGCTCCCGCACGGTGGCCTCCAAGAAACCGGCCTGCTTGCTCGAAATCCGGTAGACCTGCCCCTCCTGACGTGGACTGCAGTCGCGCAATGACTCTTGAAACTCATCCAGCGCCGCCGCATCGAACACCGCGATCTTCCCGTTCTTAAGGCGGCCGTGGCTTTGTCCCGAAACCAGCAACCGCTGCATTTCCGCAGCCGACAAGGTCTCCCCCCCGCCGAGGCGAAAGCTGACCGAAAAGTCGAACCACTCCACCCCCGATGAACTCACCGCGAACTGAGGTTCGACCCGCTCGAGCTGGGTCGAACAGCTCTTCTGCAGACGCTCTTCCATCGTTACCTGCCACTCCCGCTCCAATCGCGGATGCTCGCGCGCGAAAAAGTTGAGGACCGTGTTCTGACCCGACATGCTCATCCGTCCCTGCGAATCCGGCGCCGAAAATCCACAACGCAGCAATCGTCCGATGGCCGCGCGCTCGGCTTCCGGATCCCGAGTCCCGAATTTACGAATATCCAGCTCATCCGGGATCCACGCATCCTGGTCGTCCACCACCGTGCCAAGGGGCAGCCGGCGCTGCCCGTAGATCGCCGTCAGCTGAGCCTCCAACTGGGCCAGGCCCCCGGTCAGCCTCAAGGCAAACCGCGGGGCCAGGGTCTCGATCTTGAACTCCTCGGGATGAAGGTTGTCGGAAGTAGCACCCCCGCGCAGCAACCCAGGCCAGTCACGGTTGAGAAACAAAGGAAGATCGGCCCGCGAGATCCAAACAGGAGTCCGAAGGACCGGCAGGAACTTGGCGTTGAGGTGCAGCGGAACGAAGCGCCCCGCTGCGAAGGTCCAGTGTCGATCTCCTTCGCCGACCAGAAGAGGTGGGAGTGGGCGAGCATCGGCGCGGGACAGCTGACACATGCCGTCCTTCTCCAGATGAGCCTTCAGGGCCAGTTTTCCAGGCTCTGCAGCCACCTCCACCCCGGCGCTGCGCCCCTGCGTGATGCGTGGATGCCCCACACACAACGCCAGCAGAGCAGCCAATTGGGAAACCTCCAGCTGCAGTAGCCCAGGAAACTCGCCCGCTGCCAAAACCTCGATGCGCTCGAGCAGCTCGCGATCCTGCTCCGACGCGTGATAGGTCGACGCCGGAGAGAGCGTGCTCAAAGGACTGCGGCCGCGGGGGGTACGAATTTCAAAGCAGACCATGACCCGCCCGCGCGCCAAAGCCGCTTCGAGATTGGGGGGCATGATCAAAAAGAGCTCCAGCGGCACCCCGACTTCACCCTCCCGCGCCCAGCGAAGTCGCGACGGACGCAGGGTGGAAGCCGGCTTGGTTCCGTCTGAGGGAGGCCGAGAGGGGGATTTGGCTGGGACCGGCGCCTCCTTGGGAGGAAGGCCTCGATTCAGATGATGCAGCCCCACCGCCACAGCATGGGCACAAATGGTGCCCCATTCGCGAGCCTGCCGACAGGTGCACATGTTCTCGACGTTCACCAGGTCTTTGATGATCAGCGTGGCCCGATACGAGGCCGTCCCCTCCTGGACCACGCCCTTCAAAACCGGAGGCGTCCAGTTGGAGCTGAGCACCCGCCCGCCCGCCAGGAGTGCGCGCGCCGACTTGACCGCTTCCCATCCAGCGATCTTCGCCAGAAACGTCTCATTGAGCTCCACTTCCGCCATGCGCCCCTCTTCATAGGCGAGGCGGGGAAGAAACTCAGCCAAATTGTTTGGACGCCGGGGCAAACCCAGGCTCCAAAAGTTACCCAACCGACGATGCCGCAAAATCTTCCCTCACACAGGGCGTGACACTTAGGCCTCTTTCCTGTCCAATCGAAAGGCATGCCGACGGAGCTCGAAATAGCTAAATCCGCTGCCCCGGCTACGCCTGAACCTGCGCCTAAAAGCGAGGAGGCTCCGGGGCTATCGCACTACCGTCGAACTCATCGCCGGTGGCGGGACAATGCGCGAAAGCTCATAGAACTGGTTCGGGATATTCATCCCCCACCGGAGCAGCAGGCCCTCCGCCTGCGGTCCGTGGAGCAGAACATTATTCTTCCGGTCAAGACACTGCTGGTGCTGATCGTGTCATGGTATGTCTTCGCGCCCGTCGCCAGCCTCGATACTACCCAGGGACGAAACCGCACCCGCCCAGCGCTGACCAAACCTGTCCTGACCAACGGTGTTCCTGACACCCTCGCCACGAATGCCCCGGTGCCAGCCAAGCCGCCTTCACTGCGGGTTGAAGTCGATCCGGGAGCTGCCAGCGGGGACAGCTTTAACGAAGGATATCGGGCGTTGCGCTGGCTGCTGGTCGTCTACATTCTGATCAATGTCCCGGCCGCCTTTCTGCTTCTACGGCCCAAAACCCTCGGCCTGAGGCTACGCCATATTCAAGGTGTCATCCTGGTGATCAGCAGCCTGGACGCGATTTTTGTGGCCTCACTGACCTATCTCACCGAAGGGTTCGCCAGCATCGTGTTTTGGCTGTTTCCTGGACTGATCCTTCGCAACAGCATGAGTCTTCCGCTGGCTCGGCCTCAACTGCTGCTGAACCTGCTGACGATCCTGCTCTATGTCACCGCGGGAACTCTGGATCTTTCCAACAACTACGCGGTGCTACCGGATGAACGGATCCCAGAACGCTCGGTCGTTTACCATTCGAGCAGTTCGGGGCCGGCTGAGCCGTTCCTCCTCCGCATCGCACTGCTCATGCTCCTGACCGTCTGCTGCTACGGCCTCCAGGTGCTTCTGGAGAAGCAGCGACAGACTGAGGAGGATGCCCGGGAGTTGACTACGCGACAGCAGCAACTCGACGTGGCCGCGCGGCTCGCCGCCCAGATCGCCCACCAGATCAAGAACCCGCTCGGAATCATCAACACCACTGTCTACAACCTCGAACGGAGCCTGCGCATTGGCAAGCGCGAGGCGGCTGAGCATCAGCTCGAGATGATTCGCGAGGAGATCAACCGCGCCGACCAGGTAATCACCCGTCTCATGGGTTACGCCCAATTGAAGGAGGGGCGGGTGGAGAAACTAGATGTGGTTGAGGAGATCGAGCGCGTGCTGCACGAAGTGTTCCCCCCGGTCGCGAAGTACTCCACTCAAATTGTCAAACAGTTCGGGCCCGACCTGCCGAGCTTATGGATGCAACGACAGCATCTCGGCGATATTTTCTCAAACATCCTGTTGAATGCGCGCGAGGCGTTGTTCGGCCAGGGTGAGATCCAAATCAGTGCCGAAGTCCAGCGGAATGGCGACTCCTTGTGCGTGACCATCGCCGACAACGGCCCCGGCATCCCAGCCGAAAGGGCGAACCAGGTCTTTCAGCCTTACTTCACCACCAAGGACAAAGGCAGCGGCCTGGGCCTGGCGATTGTAAAACAAAATATGAGCCTTTACGGAGGGACCGTGCGGGTGGAATCCGAACCCGGACATGGCTCTCGATTCATCCTCATCTTTCCCACTCGGGCCCTGACGAAAGTCCCTCAATGAGCCTATCCTCTCTTCCTATCCTGGTCGTCGACGACGAAAAAAACATGCGCGTCTCGCTCAAGGACCTTCTCGAGGGAGAAGGTTATGAGGTTCGCACCGTGGAGAGCGCCGAGGCGGCGTTGGAACTGCTGGGGAAGGAACGCTTTTTTCTCGGCATTCTCGACGGCCAGCTCGGGGGCATGTCGGGGTATGAACTGCTGTCGAGAATCCGGCAAGCTTGGCCGCAAATGATGGTGCTGATGATCACCGCCTACGCCACCCCCTCGCTGGCCGTTGAAGCCATTAAGGCAGGTGCCAAAGACTACCTCTCCAAACCCTACGCCCCCGAACAACTGCTGCACTCCGTGAGCGAGTGCGCACGGATTTTCCAACTCCAGGAAGAAAATGCGACCCTCCGGGCCAAAACCCAGGAAGCTTACCGCGTTGAACAGATCGTTGGCGACAACCCCAAGATCAAGGAGTTGCGACGGCTGATCCAGGTGATCGCCCCTTCGAACGCCACCGTCCTCATCCTCGGGGAGAGCGGCACGGGCAAGGAACTCATCGCCGGGGCCATCCACAGCCTGAGTGCTCGGCGGGACAAGCCCTACATCCGAATTAACTGCGCGGCCATCCCCGAAGCCCTGCTGGAAAGCGAACTCTTCGGACATGAAAAGGGAGCCTTTACCGGAGCTATCCGACTGAAGTTGGGTCGCGTCGAGGAAGCCGACGGCGGAACCATCTTCCTCGATGAAATCGGGGATATGAGCCGCCCCTTGCAGGCCAAATTGTTGCGGTTCCTTGAAAATGGCACTTTCAGCCGCGTGGGCGGCAACGAGGAACTCCATGTCAACGTTCGCCTCATCGCCGCCACCAACCGGAACATCGTTCAAGCCATTAAAGACCAAGAGTTTAGGGAAGATTTGTTTCACCGACTCAACGTCATGCAACTCACGCCCCCGCCACTCCGCGCACGGGGCAGCGACATCCTCCAGTTGGCAGAACACTTCCTCCAACATTTCAGTCCGGTCATGAACCGCAATCTGAAGGGCTTTAGTTCGGCCGCCAAACAGAAGCTGCTGGGACATCATTGGCCGGGCAATGTGCGCGAGCTTCGCAATTCGATCGAACGGGCCGTCATCCTCGAACCGACCAATGAAATCCAGGCCGGCAGTCTTCCCGACTTCCAAGTCGAGGCCCAGCTGAGAAGGTCCGAGGGTCCCGTGGTCACGGGAGCCCACTCGCTGGATGAGCTGCTGTCCAATTTCGAGCGGGATCTCATCACCCAGGCACTGCACCAGAACAATGAGTCTTTGACCCGAACCGCCGAACAGCTCAAGATCACCCGCCATGCGCTGCGGTATCGAATGCAGCGACTGAATATTAATGGAGGCCAGGATGTTGGGGATGAAGGTCCTGCGTCAAAAGCCGATAATCCCTCAGAATGAAAACGATCGTTCTCTATGCGGATAGCTCAACGGGAGCTGACGCGGCCCCGACTCCGGCGCCGGCCGCTCCGGCCCAGCCCGCCACCGGAGCCATCCATGCACCCCCACCAGCTCCCGCGCTGCTTTCCCCTTTTCGCAGCCACCTCGGCGGCCCTACCGAGATTCTCATCCTGCTTGTCGTCGTGGGCATCCTGGCCGCCATCCTCTTCGGCTGGGCGCTGATCTTTCGCAAACCCGCCCACAATCGTCTCGGCCGACGCAGCGGCGTGCTGTACGACGGGGAGAGCCGATCCTCGTCCGGAGGCAAGCGACGCCGCCGATCCCGACATCCCGAAAATCGGCCACGCAATCCCACGCTCAAAGAACGAGGAGGGCTGCCGCCCATGCGACAGGAAGATCCTCCGCAGGACAATGCCGGCCCAGCGGACGCCAAGAGTTAAGCTCGGGTTGAGCTTTACTAGTGCCCCCGGGTAGGCTGACATCGAGGTTGGAACGCAGCATGACTCGAAGCACCGGGCAGCCTCACGGCCGATCTGAGTCCCCTACCTTGCCAGGCAAGGGCGGGGTCGCAGAAGTTGTTGAGTCATCATCCGCCGCTTCCACCCCTCCCTCCAGCCAAACCACCGCACCTCGAGACTCATCCCCCGCCGCCCCCAAAGAGCTGGATGTGGAACAGAGCCAGCAAATTACCAAGAAAAGCGCATCCAATCTGGCTCTCGCCTTCGTGCTACTCCCCAAACCCCGGCGGGATGCCATGGCTGCTCTCTATGCATTTTGCCGCGAGGTCGATGATGTTGCCGATAACGAAGAGGTCCCCATTCCTGAGCGGCGCCGTCAACTCGAAGCTTGGCGTCAGGACGTCAAACTTGCGTGTCAGCCGGAGGGCACTCCCAAGTTTCCAGTCAATCGGGAGCTCCAACCGGTCATCCGAGGATACGGCCTGACTTTCGAACTCTTCAGCGAACTCATTCGCGGCTGCGAGATGGACCTTGAAATCACCCGCTACCATACCCAGGCGGATCTCGAGGAATACTGCTATCGAGTGGCCTCCGTGGTCGGGCTGCTCAGCATCGAGATCTTTGGCTACCACAATCCCCGCTGCCGCGAGTACGCCCTGCATTTGGGTAAAGCGCTGCAACTCACCAACATTCTTCGTGATGTGAAGGGCGACGCGGAACGCGGAAGAATTTATCTTCCCCAAGAGGATCTACAACGGTTCGGGGTCACTACAGATTCGATCCTCGCCCACCAATACTCCCAAGCCTACCGGCAATTGGCTCGATCTGTCGCGGATCGGGCCCGGGCCTTCTATCGCCAAGCGGCTCAAGCACTCCCCGAGGAAGACCGCCGATCGATGGTGGCCGCGGAACTCATGGGCTCGGTTTATTGGCGTCTATTGGAGAAACTGGAACGCGCCGAGTTCAATGTGTTTCAACCTGAACTAATCCGCCTGAATCGTTTTCAAAAACTGGCGCTGATCGCCCGAACCTGGTTTCGATCGCTCATCGGCAGTCGCCAGCCCAACTACGGCTGAAACTCGATTCCGTTGCGGGTGGCTCGAAAACGCCTCGCGCGAATGCTGGATCCGTCTCCCTCCTCGTAGTAGACAATCAGGACTGATCCATCCCTCAAGTTGACCATCGAGGGATAGGCACCCCCCACGGTATCCACAACCACGTTCTTGCTCCACGTGCGTCCCTCATCCAGACTGTAGTGCAGGCTGGTTTGCGGCACCCGATGCGCCAGCAGTATGATGCCATCCACGGTCCGATGCAGGTAAGGACAATGCCCCGGGAAATTAAAGGCTTGGGAAGGCGACCAAGTGCGGCCTTGATCGGAAGATAGGGAAAAAGCCATCGGCTTACCTCGATCTGCGCGCTGCGCGGCAAACAATTTCCCATCCTTCAGTTCCAGGACATCGGTTTCGGCGTCCAACCGCATGCCCGAGTTCGGAATGTCGACCTCGGCACTCCAGGTCTTGCCCCCGTCATCACTGAAAGTGACTGCACCGCGAGCGGAGTCATTCTCTTCCGTGTAAAGCCCCAGGATCAGTCGTCCGCTGGCAAGCTCCCGAACCGGCGAGCTGCAATAATACTTCTGAGAGAGGCGCTGCGGCTCCGACCAAGTGGCCCCCAAGTCCGAAGATACGACGATCCAGCTTCCCAGGCCGACATACGGCAGCTTGCCGGTGTCGTCCCCAGCCAAGGAGAAGAAGCTGCATAGCAGACGTCCGTCCTTAAGCTGCACAATGGAAGGATCTCGATCGTCGTTCGGCCCATCGTAGAGCGTTTGAGCCGGAGTCCAGGTCCGTCCTTCGTCACTCGAAAAACAAGAGCTGATGCGTCCGCCACGCGGAAGTTTGGGAGAGGGCAATGCGACATGTCCATACCCCGCATAGAACACCGCCATCAATCGTCCGTCGCGCACCCGGCAAACGTCAGGGAAGGCTTCGTAGGCTCCTGCACCAGCGTCCTGGCAGACCATGATGGGTTTGGGGCCCACGGAAACGGGAGCGGCATCCGAGTCGGCGGCCCCCGCCAAAAACGCAGCCTGAAACATTCCGAAGCAGAGAAGGCAAATCCATGGAGTCATCAAGGGCTGGTGCATAGGTGCGTGTTAAGCTCGAGCACACCCGATTTCTCCCCCTTGGTCCAGTCCCGGTTTTGGATGCATCCCGCAGGGGTGTGATGAAGATGCGGGTGAGGACAACGAATCCCGACTCCGTCGGGGGGCAAAAGCTGTAGAGGGCTACAGCACTCCATAGCGTCAAGCGGCTCGCGAAGCATCTTGGAGTTGCCCGTGAAGCGGTCCGATGAGGTTTATAGTTCCATAGTCCGGTAGACCTCTACCGCTTTTCAGCACCCGACGGAGTCGGGAGAGTTCCACAGCCGCGGAAACGCACTCTCGCGGGCTTAGTCACACCCCCCCGGAATGGACAATGAACATTCCTGGATGTTTTTGCCGCTCCCCCACTTTTTCCCAACGAGAAATTTCAGAAAAGGAGGACCTCCGCTTGCAATCGGAAAAAGGTGTGGTCCTGTGATGGTATCGGACATCCTGCCTGCCGGTGGTGGCGGGGCTGGAAGACGCGACACGGAGCCATGGTTGGAAAATGCGAGAACATAGCCCTCGCAAAACTCTGTGGTGCAAAAGTCAGCGTGGTTGCCACTGGCAGGCAGGATGCCTACTCAAGCCAGTCAACGAGTGAGTCCCAGGGCTTTCTTGCGCAGCTGGCGCAAGCGCTTCATGGGGCTCTGAGGATCGCGACCGAAAAAGTCGTGCATGCGCAGGTATTCGGAATAGAGCGAGTCATACACGCGCTTGTGCTTCGGGTTGGGCCGATAGGACTTGGCTTCAATCCGCGCCATCCGCTGCGCCGCTTGGCGCACATCACGATAAAGCCCAGCGGCCACCGCGCCGTGCATCGCCGCACCCAAAGCGCAAGCCTGCTCTGAGGATGCCACCTGGATCGGCCTACCGGTCACATCCGCGTAGATTTGCATGAGCAACGGGTTCTTCTTGGCCAACCCACCGCATCCGACCAACCGTCGAATGGCCACCCCCTGGGAGGTAAAAGCCTCAATGATGCGTCGAGTCCCAAAGGCGGTCGCCTCGATCATCGCCCGATAAATCTCGTGCGGTCGGGTTCCGAGGGTCGCTCCCAACAGCAGGCCGCTGAGCTCAGAATCCATCAGGACGGATCGACACCCGTTCCACCAGTCGAGAGCCAGTAAACCTGATTCCCCCGGCTGCAGCGCGGCCGCCCGGGTCTCCAGATAGCGATATCGATCCACTCCCTGCTGGCGCGCCTGCTGATCCACTTCCGCCGGCACTCCGTGTTTCATATACCAGGCAAACAGATCCCCCACTCCCGCCTGTCCGGCTTCATACCCCCAGGATCCCGCGACGACGCCGCCATCCACCACGCCGCAAGCACCCTCGACAGATTGCTTGCGGTCGCCAACCAGCAGATGACAAGTCGAAGTTCCCATGATCATGACCAACTCGCCGGAGCGGCCCACGCCGCAAGCAGGCACCGCTACATGGGCATCGATATTTCCCACCGCAACCGGGGTACCCGCTTTAAGCCCCAGCCTCTGGGCCATCGCGGCCGTCAGTCCATCGGCGCAGGCACCGAGGGGCAAAGGCGTACCACCCAGTTTCTCCGCAACCACTCGGGTGAGCTTGGGATGAAGAGCTCGAAAGAACGCTTCCGACGGATAGGTCCACCCACCCTTCCCATCCGGATACACCCACATAGCCTTGAACCCGGCGGCCGAAAGGTTCCTTCGCTCCGAGCCACACAGCTGCCAGACGATCCAATCTCCGGCCTCGATGAAGCGATCCGCCGCATCATAGACTTCCGGCGCCTGTCGAACCGTCTCCAGCAACTTGGAGAAGAACCACTCGCTCGAGTAGCGTCCGCCATAGGCCCGGATGAATTCCTCCTTCCGCTTCAAGCCAACCGCATTGATATGGTCCGCTTCCGGCTGGGCGGCGTGATGTTTCCACAGTTTGACCCAGGCATGCGGCTCGCGACGCCACCGCGTCTCGAAGCAGAGAGGTCGTCCGTCGGCCCGGGTTGGGAGCATCGTGCACGAGGTGAAGTCGGTCCCAATGCCCAATACCTGCTCTCCACGCACTCCCGCGTCGGCCAACACCCGGGGAATGGTCCGTTCCAACACCTCCAGGTAGTCGCCAGGATGCTGCAGGGCGAACTCCGGAGGAAGGCGCTTGGTAGAGCCGGGCAACCGCTCCTCCACCGAGCCATGCCGATATTCATGGACCGCCGTCGCCACCTCTTCTCCGGTAACCGCATCTACCAGCAGAGCCCTCCCTGACAGCGTGCCGAAGTCGATTCCAAGGACATACGTGCGCGACGAGGTCGAAGGACGTCGCGGGGAGGACTTGTTCTTGCTCTGGCTCATGTGTGTTAGGAGAGAATTGAGTCGGTATTGAGTGCCAACAGTCGTGAATGCGCGCCAAGGTATCGAGTTCATTGCCTGGCTCAAGTGCAAATGATCGAATCGAAGTCGATTGGCTTCGTCCAAACTACATTGAGGCTTCACAAGCCTCACCCAAACTGCTTAACTTGACTAATCCATGCTCGGTTTAAACCGCAATTGTGCCGGGATGCCGCGAAGAGACTTTCTCCAGGTGGGGCTCGGAGGCCTGCTCGGATTAGGCCTGACCGATCTACTCCGTCTCCAAGCGCAGGCGTCATCACCCGTCCCCGGGAGCAAGTCGTCCTCTTCCCGGATGAATTGCATCATGATCTGGTTGGATGGTGGCCCTTCCCATTACGAGTCGTTCGATCCGAAACCCGGAGCCCCTCAGGAAATCCGGGGTGAATTCAAGGACATGGCCACGGCAGTTCCGGGTATCCGCTTCAGCGAAGCGATTCCGAATTTGGCGAAGGTGGCCGATCGGATGACCGTGATTCGGTCGATCTGCCATAAGGATCCCAATCACGGCGGTGGAAACCATTACATGATGACCGGCGCCCCCACTCCGGTCCCCGTCGCCTGCGGTGCTTCCGTCACCTTTCATCCCTCGTTCGGTTCGGTGGTCGCCCACGAGCGGGGCATTCGAGAGGGCATGCCGGCCTACATGTCGATGCCCCAGGTCTCCCGCAGCGGAGGACCCAACTTCCTCGGTGGCAAACACGCACCCTTTGTCATCAACGGAAGCCCCAACGATAAGAATTTTCAGGTCCGTGATGTCGTCCTGCCCTCGGAGATCAGCAGCAGCCGAGCCGCCTCGCGCCGACAGCTGCGCACCACGCTGGATGACATGCAACGCTACCACGAGAAGCTGGCCGAAGACCCGGCGGTGACCTTCGACCAATACTACCAGCAGGGCGTGGATCTGGTGCTCTCCCCCAAAGCGCAGGCGGCCTTCGACATTCATCGCGAGGAGGAGAAAGTCCGGGACAGCTACGGACGTCATGACTTCGGACAGCGATTGCTCTTGGCACGTCGGCTCGTGGAAGTGGGTGTGTCCTGGGTGACGGTCTATTACGGGGGCTGGGATCATCACACGAAGATCTTTGACGCCTTCAAGGGGGACCACGGGAAGCGGATGGATACGGGCGTTGCCGCACTCATTCGCGACCTCGACCAGCGAGGCTTGCTCGACAACACGCTAGTACTGTTGCTGGGAGAGTTCGGACGCACTCCCAAGGTGAACAAGGATGCCGGACGCGATCATTGGCCGCACGCCATGTCGGTCATGGTGGCGGGTGGAGGAGTTCCCCGCGGACACATCATCGGTGCCACCGACGCGAAAGGATACCATGCCGCCGAGAGCGTGTATCGCCCCGAAGATTTCGCCGCCTCGATCTACACCAAAATGGGGATCGATCCTACTCAAGTGCTCCACACGAACACCGGACGTCCCGTCCAGCTGGTCAACAATGGACGCCTGATCCGCGACCTGTTCACGTAAATCGTAATCGTAATCGTAATCGCGATCGTGATGGCTCGCGCAAAACAATGGCGCCAAATGGGCGGCCTCTACCTCGCCGCCCTTCTCAGCGCAACCGCAGCTCCCCCTGCCCTCGATCATCTCTATCCCGTCGCGATCCAGGCCGGCACCACTCAACAGGTGAATGTCATCGGCAAGGTGGATCCGTGGCCTCCCAAAGTTTGGGTCGACTCGCCAGGCATTCACATCCAGCCGCTCACCAACTCGGGACTGCTCTCGATCCATGTCGACGCCAACCTGCCGCCAGCAGCTCATGCGATACGCCTCTTCAACGACGAAGGCGCAAGTCCGATCCGAGTGTTGGTGACCACCTCCCAGCCACAGACCCCGGAAACGGAACCAAACGACCACTTCAAGAAGCCTCAGAGAGTTTCCCAACTGCCGGCGGCCATCAACGGTAGGCTCGATAAGAGCGGGGATGTCGACTCCTACTCCATCGAGCTTCGCGAGAACCAAACAGTAATCGCCTTCATCGAAGCCTTCGTCCTGGCGTCGCCTATCGATGCCGTGCTGCGGATCATCGATTCGAAAGGGGTTCAAGTGGCCCTCAATCACGACGATGGCAAAACCTTTGATCCCTTCATCGCCTGGACGGCCAAGACCGCCGGCACCTATATCCTGCAGGTGTTCGGCTTCCCCTATCCCGCTGGTTCCGACGTTCGGTTCGCCGGCAGCTCCTCCTCCGTATATCGCTTGCTAGTCTCCGGAGGCGCGTTCGTCCATCATACCCTTCCGCTGGGAATACCTTGCGGCCAAGCCGCAAAGCTCCGTGGCGTCGGATGGAACTTCCCCGCGGGCCAGGAACTCTGGATGGAACTGAGCGGGCTGGCTTGCGCGCCAGGTAACGCCATCCAAGTCATCCAATTCCCGGGCATCGAAAACCCGATTGCAGTTCGGGTTGGGCAAGGCTCTGAAATGCTGGAAGAGGAACCCAACGACAACCTCGCCCAGGCCTCTGCGGTAACCCTGCCGAGCGCCATCACCGGAACCATCTCCAGCCCGGGGGATGTCGATCGCTACCTTTTTCAGGCCCAAAAGGGCGATCAGCTCGAATTCCAGGTCCGGTCAGCCTCCTTGGGCTTTCCGATGGATCCTTGGTTGCGCTTAGAAGACCAGGCGGGCAAGGAACTCACCCGGTCCGACGACGGATCCAACGCCGACCCCGCTATCGAGTGGGCAGCGCCCGAGACCGGTTCCTACCAAGCGGTGGTGGGAAACCTCCTGCGCCGCGGAAATTCGGACTGCCTCTATCGACTCAGCCTGGAACGACGAACACCGGGGATTGCGCTATCCGTGGCTGCCCATGCGTTCACGATCAAGGCCGGGGAGACCAACGAAATTCCGGTCACGCTCAAACGTCTCAATGGAGACACACGCGTGCTCAAGACAAGCCTGCGTGGACTTCCGTCCGGGTTGACCTGCGAGCCCGTGCCCACTCCGGAAAAGGCTGGGGAATTTAAACTCAAACTGGTGGCAGCCAAAGATGCCAAACCGGCGAGCGGGGAATTTCAGGTTATCGGAATCGAGGATAAAAGCGGTGCGGAGCACACGGCCCGGTTTAGCATCGTGGCCACCGGCACCGACAACGGGGTGCCCAATGGTTTTCATAAACTGTTAGTCGAAAGCGTCGACCGCCTTTGGCTCACTGTGCTCCCGCTCCCGACCGCCAAGCCGTGAGAATCAGCACGGGAATGGGCCAGCGTGGCCCACACTCTGTTGCAGCGTCCTCTGTTCCTGCACGATTTCCCAGCCCCGAGCGCAGCGGGTGCCAGATGGTTTCACACGAAGCCCGCTGACAGCCACAAAGCTAACGAACGGATGAAAACCTGGCCGGGCCGAAAGTGCAGAGAAAGCACAACAAGTTCTTTTCCTGTCTGAAGCGAGTTTTCCTCCGTGTGATCTGTGTGGTCCGCGGGCAACAACGTCTTTCCCCCTTCCCTCAGAGCAATTCGCGGATGGGTTCGCCTTGTTCGACGAACCGCATCGGACGTCCCCCGTGGTCAAGGTAGGTCGAATCGTGGGAAATTCCGAAATGGCGGTAGATGGTGGCAGCGATGTCCCCGGGGGTCACCGGACGCTCAGCAATCTCACCGCCGTCTCGTGAGCTGGCCCCAATGACCTGACCATGACGAAATCCGCCGCCCGCCATCAGCATCGACATCACGTAGGGCCAATGGTCCCTTCCATCCGAGCTACCTTGGGTGCCCAACGTAGGCGTCCGACCGAACTCTCCCATGGCGATCACCAGTGTGTCTTCCAGCAGACCCCGGTCCTTCAAGTCGCTCACCAACGTCGTGACTAGATGATCGAAGGTTGGAAGCAACGGACGAAGCCCGTTCCAGATGCCTCCATACGGCGGAATGTTGTCGCCATGGGTATCCCAAGTTCCGGAGGCCGAATGGTTGCTGAGGTCAATCGTGACAAAGCTGGATCCCGCCTCGACCAACCGGCGGGCCAACAAGGCCTGTCGGCACCAAGCATGACTGCCATAGCGTTCCAAGACTTTCGCCGGTTCCCGGCTGAGATCGAACGCCGCCTGGGCGCGCCCACCGGCGACGATGTCGAACGCCTTAGCGGTAAAGCGATCCATCGCTTCCATCTGGCCGCTGGCATCCAGATCGTGTCGCACCTGATTCATCTGCTGCGCCAGGCTCTGACGCGATCGCAGCCGGTCCAAAGTCAGCCCCGCCGGCAGCTTGAACAACTGATCCACATTCGCTCCGTTGAACGGATCGTGCTGCTGCCCGGCATAGCCACCCCACGCGACATGCGATCGGTCCTTTAAATTCAGCACCACGTAGGGCGGCACACTGGGGTCGTTCGCCCCGTGCATCTTCGCCACCAACGAACCGATCGCCGGATAAAGATGGCCGCGTGGGTTGAGACGCGGCTCAGCAGCGAGATTCGCCGTCTGCATCACCATGTTCGGCTCATGGTTGCTCTCCCGACAGTCGACCGATCGGATCAGCGTGAACTGATCCAGCATAGCCGCCTGCTTGGGGTAGTATTCACAGAGATGAACCCCAGGGAGCTTGGTGGGAATATCCTTGAAGGGACCGCGAATCTCGGAAGGCATTCCGGGCTTCACGTCCCAGGTATCAATGTGGGAAGGACCACCGGTCATCCATAGCAGGATCACCGCCTTCGATTTCCGCAGCGCGCCTGGCTGATTCTCCTCCGCCGCACGGGCGCGAAGCTGGAGCAATCCCGGAAGGGTCAGCCCTGCCAGTCCCGCCAGGCTTGCCTTCAGCACCCCACGCCGGCTCCACACCGCCAACCCCTCCCGCTCACGGCCATTCAAGAATCGGAAGGCATGCTTCCGCTCGTGTGAATGCGGCGTGGAATGGGACATAAGGACATCGCTCAGCGGCGCTTCTTTTCACGCCGTTTCAACTCTTTGCGCGCTTCCTCAAACCGCTTGGATTCTTCGCGATCAAACTCTTCCTCCGCCAAAGTCACACCTGGCAACTTCGCCTTTTCCTCGATCGCGATGTCAGCAGCGTCGGTCGGAGTAGGCAACACCGTCGGACGAATCAGGACAATCAGCTCGGTGCGATCCGATTTGTCAGAGTTGCTCCGGAACAGAGCCCCCAGCAGCGGGATATCCTTGAGCAGCGGCACGCCGCTTCGGCCCTTCTCCTTGTTGGCATTCACGAATCCTCCCAGCATGACGGTCTCACGGTCGCGCACCGCCACGGTGGCGTTCGCTTCGCGCTCGGTGGTGATCGGGACGTCGCCAATCTGCTCAATCCGAACGCTGCCCTTGAAGCTCTGAACTCGTTGACGAATTTCCATCACCACCAACCCGTCCGGGTTGATGAGGGGAAACACCGATAGCGTGATACCAATCTGGAGCTGCTGGATCTGGGGTCCGTAATTGTAAATCCCGCCAGAAGTTCCGGCCGATGTGGGATAGGGGCGGGTTTCACCGACGAAGATGTCGGCTTGCACCGCGTGCGATGTCTGGATGCGCGGACGGGAGAGGATGTTCGCCCGGCTGTCGGTCGCCGCTGCCCGCGCCGCCACATCGAAGTCGCCGCCCCACTTGCCAAAGTAGCTGAAGGCATTGCCCAGGTTCAGCAGGTTGGTGGCCGAGGTCGCATCGCCAATCGATTGCCCATTGTTGACGCCGCCCGCGCCAGTGAAGCGTCCCGTGGTCTTCGGACGCTGGATGTAACTCACCCCATACTCCAGACTGTCATTCAGCGAGACCTCCATGACGAGAGCCTCGATCAGAACCTGCGCCAGCACCACATCCAGCTTTTCGATGATGTTCGAGATACTCGCCAAATCTTGCTTGCTGGCGAAAATGAGGAGTGAGTTGGTGCGTTCATCAGCGATGATCTTGGCTTGCCCCAGAACATAGATGTCCTCTTTGCCGCCGCCCGCGGCATTGCGGATCTGGTTGAGCCGATTGTTGAAGGACCCACGTCCCGCCCCCCCCGCGGTAGCTCCGGGCGCCACCGGATTGACTGCTGCTTGGAGAGGGTCAAAGAAGTTGGCGTCCAAGGGCACCGTCGTGCCGCTCTGCGGCAGAAAACCATCCACTGGAACCGCACTCCCGTTCTGATAGTTGTTGTAGCCACCGCCGTAGTTGTTCCCGATGCCGCCGCCATAGCTGCGGTTTCCAATCGAGCTGCCGCTGCGCGACCCGCCGAATCCTCCGACGCTGCCTCCGCCAAACCCACCTCCTCCGATGCCGCCACCCCGACTCCCACCGCCCCCCGAACGGCCGCCGCCGGCGCCAATCGAGACCCCGCCACCGCCACCGCCCTGGCTCAAGGAGGAGAGGACGTTGGCGATGTCGCTCGCCAGGGCATACTTCATGGGAATGACCACCGGATCGTAATCTCGCGGCGTGTCCACATCGACCTTCCGCAACACCTCCAGCATCCGCTTCACGTTCTCGGAGAAATCGCGCAGCACGATGTTTTGAGTATTTGGAATGATGATGTTTTTCCCGCTCGCCGAGGCAAACTGGCTGAGCAGGGTGTTCAAGCTTTCCGGGTCGATAAACTCAAACTTGGCCACGTACTGCACATACACACCCGCTTCAGGAAGCTGGTTGGGATCCCCCTCGTAGAACACGGTTCCGGACTGCAACGCTTGGTTGCTCTGCAGCGCCTTCACAAACTTGTCGCCTTGCGGAACCATGCTGATCTGGTTCAGCGCCAAAATGCTGTCGAGCGCCTCAAGCGCCTCCTTCCGGGTCAGAGGCCCGGGCGGGTGAATGGTAAGCTTCGGAAAATTAAGGTTCGCAGGTCGCAGCACCGTTTTTCCACTGAAGCTTTGATAGAGCTCGATCACGCTCTGCATGTCCATGTCGTTCATCTCAACGGTCACCAGCTCGTTGGGATCGTTGGTCGCAGAAGGATCGAAGACCGGCTTGACTGGAGGGGGTGTGGCGCCAGCGGCGCCTCCCGCGGGATTACCGCCGGCCACCGCCGGATTCACCTGACCCGCCACCCCAGGCGGGACCGCCCCCGGGTTGACCGGCGTCGCCGGAGCCGCAATGGTAGTCTGGCCAGGAACACCGCCCAAGGGACGGACCGATGCCGCATTGGTTCGCGGACGCGGCGTGGGCAAAGCCGGAAACGCGGGCAGAGAAGGACGGTTGGTGGCCGCTGCCGTATTCACCGCGTTGCGCAATGAATTGGTGAACTTGCTCAGTCCCGCGGTGGGAGGGGGAAGCGGAATTCGAGGTGACGGTGCCACCGGCGCGGGCGGCGGCGACACGGCCGGAGCAGCTGGTGGCACGACCGGAGCGGGATCCGCATCCGCATCCGCAGCTGCCGGCGCAGGCGCCGGCGCCGGCTGGTCCGGAGTTTGATCTTGGCCCGTCGCGGTGAGCGCCAAGGCACAAGCCAGAAGGAAGCAGGAGAGGTTTCTCACAAAGTGGCTGGGGGTTGTTGAATGGCGGGCGTCCATGGCGCGGTACAAGGTCTTCATTTGCGTGGAGCAATCGCCTGGTTGGTCGTGAGACGCGTCGGCCGATTCGTCTTGGGATAGGTCGGGGGCGCCTTAAAGGGAGAGGCGACGGGAGCTGTCACCTGTGACGTAGCGGTGGCGGTCGTGGCAGTCGTGGCGGTGGCGGCCGCAGCCGACTTCGCTTGGGCGGCCGCGCGGGAAGCGGGAACCTTTTGATAGCTCGCGACAAAGGTAAAGTTGACGTTCAATCGCATCCGAGCCGGATCGGGAGTCAGGTTCATGGCCCGCACCCGAATGAGCGAATCGCTCTTGCCGAGATAGTAGAGGAAATCCACCAGCTGTTCTTCCGATCCGTTCATGGTGGCGCTGGCAGTTCGCTCTTCAAAAAACAGGTTGGTTTTACCAGTGGCTCCCCCGCGACCCGAGATGTTTTGAATGGCGAGATGCGCTCGTGCGGCTTCAGAACTCACGGTCTTGACCACGTCCAACGCCTGATCCTCCGAAGGCACCGCCTGCCCAATCTTCCGCAGCCGCTCCAACTCCTTGGCATAGACCGGATGCTTGCGAACCTCCACGGCATATTTGTCGAGCTGCACGCGCGAATCCTTGATCTGCTGCTCGATGCGGCCCCACTCCCCGAAACTCGGCACTACAAAGATGAGATTCACCACCACAAACACTGCGATGGCGGCAAACACCACCAGCCGCTTTTCAGCGGGACGCAGATTCATCTTGTCGAGATACGAGATCATTCGAGATCTGGCCTCCGAATATCACAGATCATGCTCCACGAGATCTGCTGCCCACCCTGCTTCACGGTGATGGTCGGCCCGGCGATGGGCCCGAACAATGGCTGATCGGCCACCCGTGCCTTCTTCAGCAGCTCCACAAAATCAAAGACCCGGTTCCCCGCTTCAGCGCCCCCGCTGCCATTGACAGTCAGCTTGGCGCCACGATCGAAGATCATGGAGTCCAGGGAAAGTTCGGCCGGCAGGTTGGTGGACACCGCAGCATAACAGTTCAACGCCGCGAACTGCAGGTTCACCTGATCCTGCAGAACCCGGACCTGATCGCGCAGTCGCAGCGCATTGGTATAAGCAATGCCCTGAGCGCGCTCCTGCGTGGCTACCGAATCCAGGTCAAAGCGCATGTACGCCACGATCGCGAAATAAATCAGAATGGCGAAGAGATAGGCCGCCACCAAACCGAACAGGCCCTGCATCCAGAGCTTGTCGACGAAGAGCTGTCGATACTTGGCCGCATACTCCGGTGGCAGGAGGCCGGCTCGGACGTTCCCTTGAATCGCGCGGCGGGCGGTCAAGCCGGCGAGAGTCTTTTCCGGAGCGGCGGGCACCATCTCGATAGGAGGATCGAAATGACCTTCCAGGCGCGCGAGCAACGCTTGGCCGACAACGGCCTCCGCGACCAGATAGTAGCGCGGCAGAGTCGTGAGCCAGCCCTCCAATTCGCCCGCCCACGCCATCTGTCCGAGCTGAGATTTGAGAGCTTCGCCGAAATTCCCCTCGGCCGGCAGATGGATCTGCCCAATGCTCTGCAGAGTGCCCCCATACCACCACGCGACCCAGAACGACTGGGAACCGTCCTCAATGGTGATCGGAAACAGCAGCGCGCAATCCCGACTGATCTCCAGTGCCAGCAACTGATCGATGAACGGAAGCTCGATCCGGTCCGCGAGATAGCCAAACCCCTCCAGCTTTCCGAGCAACTCCTCGACCAACTGCCGGGCCACCACCACCAAAATCACGGTCTGGTTTTCGCTCAACCCACGCGAGGGCACCAACTCGTAGGTCCAGACAATCTGAGGGACCGGCAGCGGAGAAAGCTTCTCGAGCTGAAACTCGAGCATCGAATGAGTCTCCGCCGGATCCTCCGCCTTGGGCAGATGAACCACGCGAACGAAGACCTGGGACGGCGAGAGAACGGCGAGGTTGAGGCGAGGACGAACCAGCTCGTTCCAATCCTTCGCAATCAGCTTCAGATCCGTGGCCGCAGCCGCCTCCAGCGGCTCCTCGCGACTCAGGGTCACTTTGCCTCCAGCGAGACTCGCCTGCCAAAGACGCGGCCCGGTCGGGCTCAGCCCCATGACATTGCACGCCTGCCAGCGCGGTTTGTTTACGCCTTTGCCCACTTGTCAGTTTTTTCCTCTTCAACGAGCGAGCGCATATGCTCCTCGCTCTGCGTCACGCGAAGCACTTCCTCGATGGTGGTGATGCCCGCCAAGGCCTTCTTCCATCCATCTGTTCGCAACGTTTTCATTCCATAATCCATCGCTTTGGCCGCAATGGTCGACGCAGCGGACCGGTTCAGAATCAACGGCCGCAGTGCATCATTCATGACCATCAGCTCGTGAATGCCCTCGCGACCCTGATACCCCAGCTGCCGACACTCTTCGCAACCGGTTCCCTTCCAGAATTTCGCCTGTGCCATACCTGCCTCTGGAAACCCCGCTTTCACCAAATAGTCTCGCTCCACCTTCTGCTCCACTTTGCACTTGGGACAAATCCGCCGAACCAGACGTTGGGCCATCACTGCCTCGACCGAGGACGCCACCAGGAACGGCTCGATCCCCATGTCAATCAGCCGGGTGAAGGCACTCGGGGCGTCATTCGTGTGCAGAGTGCTAAAAACCAAGTGACCGGTCAGCGCGGCGCGAATGGCAATTTCCGCCGTCTCCAAGTCGCGAATTTCCCCAACCATGATCACGTTCGGATCCTGCCGCAGAATGTGCCGCAGGCCCACGGCAAAGGTCAGTCCGATGTCGGATCGCACGGCGATCTGGTTGATGCCCTTCAACTCATACTCAACCGGCTCCTCAATCGTGATGATCCGCTTGGTCACTGAGTTGATGGTGCTGAGGAAGGCATACAGAGAGGTGGACTTTCCCGAGCCAGTAGGCCCGGTCACCAACATGATGCCGTGTGGCTTCACAATAATCTCCCGGAGCGCCGCCTCCTCCTCCCCACCAAATCCGAGCTTCTCCAGGCCAAAGAAGATCTTTCCGCGGGTCAGCAACCGCAACGACACGCTTTCACCATACACCGTGGGAACGGTGGAAACGCGGATGTCGATCTCCTCGCCCTTGATGCGAACATTAATGCGTCCGTCCTGCGGGAGCCGCTTCTCGGCGATGTTCATCCCGGCCATGACCTTGATGCGGGAGATGATGGAGGACTGATAGTGCTTCAGCTGCGGGGGCATCGGGGTCTGATGCAAAATGCCGTCAATGCGATACCGGATTCGCAGCTCATCCTCCGCAGGCTCAAAATGAATATCCGTTGCGCGGTCCTTGAAGGCCTCCCAGACGATCTGGTTAACGAACTTGATGACGCTGGCTTCCTGATCGCCTTCGGTGATTTCCTTGTCCTCCGCCACCACCAGCTCCATGGGCTCGTCCTTGGAAAGCTCATCCAAAGTCTCGGCGCCAACGCCATAGTACTTCTTCAGCGCCTTATCGATTTCCGCTCGGGGCGCCAAAGCGAACTGAACCGGTGATCGAGCATCGAACTGCACCGAGTTGATCATCGAGGGATCAAACGGGTTGCTGACGGCAACCTGAAGCTGGCCATCGACCACGTTAGCCGGGATGACCGAATACTGAAAGGCCACCTTGGTCGAAATCCGATTTCGAGCCTCCGTCGGAATTGAAAGCGATCGCAGCTCCAGAAAGGGCCAGTTGAGTCGCTTGGCCAGCTCCTGCAGGAAGGTTTCCTCGGATCGGCCGCACTCGCGCGCGATAAACTCGATGAGCGACTCCTGGCCTCCGTTCTCAGCCGCCACTCGCCACGCCTTACTCCACGCGTCCACCTGGTCCGGAGTGGACTGGGTAACTTCCGAGATTAAGTTCTTTAGCGATAAAAATGACACAATATTAGCCGGTGCGCGTGTGTAGAGTAACGCGCGACGCTAGTAAAAGTTGCGGAAGGGGTCAAAAGATTTAGCGTTTTGATCCCACGTAACCGTTTGGCAATCACTTCTCAGTGAATCGGGTGAAGCCTGAAAGACTTGATCCGATTTTTCCAAGGAGGCCTACATGCCCATGATCTGATACCCGCAATCCACGTAAAGGACCTGCCCGGTGATCGCGGCCGCGCCGTCACTCGCCAGGAAAGCGCCGGTCGCCCCCAACTCGTCCGGAGCAACATTTCGCTTGAGGGGGGAATGGGCCTCATAGTGCTTCATCATGTCCAAAAAGCCCGCGATACCCCGAGCGGCCAGGGTGTTCATAGGGCCGGCACTGATGCAGTTAACCCGGATTTTCTGCGGACCCAGATCGTAGGCGAGGTAGCGAGTGCTGGCTTCCAAAGCTGCCTTGGCCACCCCCATGACGTTATAGTGCGGCACTACCTTCTCCGCCCCGTAGTAGCTCATCGCCACAATGCTTCCCCCTTCGGTCATCAGGGGAGCAGCGCCCCGAGCCAATGCCACCAAGGAATAGGCGCTCACATCGTGCGCTACCCGGAAAGCTTCCCGACTTGTGTCCACGAACTTTCCTTCCAGCGCGTCCTTGGGAGCATACGCCACGGAATGCAGCAGGAGGTGCAGCTTGCCATACTTTTGGCCAACCTCGGTGAAGACTCGTTGGATGTCCTCATCTCGGGTCACGTCGCAAGGGATCAGCAAAGTATCAGCTCCAAAGGTTGAGGCTAATTCCTCCACATTCTCCTTGAGGCGTTCGCCTTGGTAGGTGAACGCCAGCTGAGCGCCAGCCTTATGCCAAGCCTGGGCAATAGCCCAGGCAATGGATCGCTTGTTCGCTACCCCAAACACCACTCCGATTTTTCCAGATAGAAGCGTCATAAACGGTTGATATGAATGCGTCGGGAGAATGGAAGCAAAGCCTCCACTCAGGCAAGACTTACATCCCGAAAAGTCCCAGATCCCTCCTCGCCCCCTTCCTCGTAATCGTAATCGTAATCGTAATCCGTCAGTCGGTTTGGTTTCCTGGTTCCCACCTCGTGGCGGTATCCTGGCGGAGTAACGGGGTCCGATGTTGAGGAGGAAGGGATTACGATTACGAATGACCAGAGTCCCCTCCAACTCCCCGCTGGCACTTTCTGCCGCAGAGTGTTAGCCTGATGAAGGTCTTCCAACTCAAACATGGCGTACCGCGTTTTTCACGCGCCGATCGGCCTGATCGCTCGGTTGTGCTGGATCAGCCTGGTGCTCCACCATGCTGATGTTCAGTGCTTTGCCGCACCTCCCTCGGCTCACACGCGATGGTCAAATCCAAAACCACACGGCAACCAGGTTTTCGGCCTGACTTACTCCGATGCCCTCCAACGAGGGCTCCAAGTGACGGAAAGAGGGCTTATCTACTACAGCGATGACCTGGTGACTTGGATTCCGCGCGAAACTGGAACCAACCTAGCCTTGCGCGCTGCTCTGTTCCTACCGACCGGAAGAGCAGTTCTCGTAGGGGAAAGTGGTTCGGTATACTACTCCGATAACCTTAACGGACCCCAAAGTATCCAACCAGGAACTCATTTGGACGGGCCGACTGAGGATTGGCTCGAAGGGGTGGCGGCTTCTCCCCAGCAGATCGTGGCGGTGGGTGACGCGGGAGCCATCTACACCAGCAATGACGGGGTGCGTTGGAAGCGGCAATCAACCCCCTTCAGCACGTGGCTGACGGGGGTTGCTCACGGGCCGGCTGGCTTCGTCGCGGTCGGCCAACAGGGAACAGTGCTCCAAAGCCAGCAAGGAACTAATTGGGTTTCGCGCTCCGTTGGGACCAAGGATTGGCTGGGAATCACCTACGGAGGGGGCCGATACCTCGCCGTGGGACGGGCGGGTACGATCGGGTCGAGTAGCAATGGTATCAACTGGAGCCTCGAATCCTCCGGCCGAACCAATGACCTCTGGACGGCCTCAGCCAACGCCTCCTCGCGACTGGTCGGGGGCAGCTTCGATCTGCTCATCAGCGAAACAAACGGTCCCTGGGTGGATCAGTTCATTCTCTCGAACTATCCCGCGCCTGCTGGAACATATTATGCCTCCATGGCGCGGTCCAACTACTTCCTGGCCGCCGGCCGTAGCGGTCTGATGGTTGAAGGATACCAACCACTCGCCGGTTTCCCCTACTCCTGGTTGGAAACCTCCGAATCGCTTCGCCCCTGGCTGTGGAGCGCAACTCGACTGAATGATCTTTATGTCGCCGTCGGTCAGAACGGAACTCTGCTGACCAGCAGCGAAGGAGTCGATTGGACCCTGGAGCTCGCACCACGTTCCGTGACCAATGTCACGCTGCTGGGGGTGGGAGGCGATTCCAACCTGCTGGTGGCCGTCGGAACGAAAGGCTCGATCATCCGGAGCCCCAACCTGCTCACCAACCTGCCCTCACAGTCGGGGAACGGAACGAATCTTAGTTCAACCTTCGGGGTTATCTGGCTCGAATCTGAGAACAAGCCGACCACGAACCAACTCCAGGGAATCACCGCCGGCCACGGCCTTTATGTGGCGGTCGGCGATCAGGGGGAAATCGTGGTGAGCAGCAACGGAAGCCTCTGGACCCGACGCAATCCGGTCAACGCCAACCTGCTATCGAGCGTCACCACGACGCCGGACGGATTCATCGCGTGCGGCCAAAAAGGGACACTGATTGCGGGGGGAGCCAACGGACTGGGTTGGCGTCGAATCACGAGTCCCACCACGGCCTGGCTATTCCGAGTTCGCGAACACGACGGCACGCGCGTGGCCGTAGGCGAAGGCGGCACTCTGCTGACCAGCACCAATGACAGCGCGTGGGTTGCGCGAGTGTCAGGAACCACCGAGTTCCTCACCGATGTCGCGTGGGCGGGGGATGCTTGTTTCATTCTTGGCCAAAGTGGCACGCTGCGCTGGAGCACCAACTACGCCTCCTGGAAGGAACTCAATACCTACACCTATCGGGATCTCTACGGCCTGGCCACGGATGGCCGGCAACTCATCATGGTGGGCGAGGAAGGGGCCATCCTCAGAAGTTCCGTTGTCTCGGACACAACCCCGGTGGAAATTTTGGCTTACTCGCGGACCCTCAGTCCGACAGGAGAGCTCTGGAATCATCTTTTCCTATTCGGCGGCCACGTGGATCAAGGGTTTAACCTGGAATGGAGCCAAACGCTTTTCCCTGACACCTGGACGCCTCTTTCCTACCTTGAGATGAGTCAAGGGTCGGGCACCCTCACCTATCTGTTCACCCAGCCAGCGACGAATGCGGCACCGCAGGCCTATTACCGAACAAGGCTACGTGGGGAATAAAAAAAGCCCGCATCCGCGGGCTTTCAGTCTTATGAAGTAAATCGTAAAGGGGGCTACTCAGGTAGGCCGATTTAGTTTCGGCCAAAATAATTGGACTTCTGAGGAAGCAGGGTCGAACCGACCGACACGGTGTTGTGGCGCCGAGTGGACGTAATGGATTCGATACCCGTGGAGGACAGGAGCGGCTGCTCCGGAACAGAAAGCTCAATATCGGTGTCGTTGACGGCTTCGTCATCCTTAGCCTTCAGGATGCGCAGCGTCGTGTTGAACCCACCATAGAAACCAGCCCAGTAGAAGACGATCGCAGAGAGTGCCAGCAAGCTCAGGTAAACAAGGTCTTTAGTAGTCATGGCTTCTTAAGTTCAGGTTCGGGGGTCAATCGGAGATCAACCACACTCCTCCTAACAAGCAGAGCGAATGCCAAATCTAACCTTAGCTAGAAACCACCAGACTTTTGGTCTCAAATGTGTCCTTGGGTAAGACAATCTTTCTCGCGCCAACGCTCCAGAAACATCAACCAACCGCGTCTATCAACAGGTTAAGCTTTCCTGGCAGATTCGGGGCGAATTTCGATGCTGTGTCGCCTCATCGACAGCGCTGCACTGGCGGTCAGGGAAGCCCTTCCTAAACAGGTTCGGCTCGCCCGTTTTGCCCCAAGGCCAAGGCAAGTGTCTCAAAAAATGTCCCAGGCAGAGACATTTTCACCGAACGTCAGGCGCATGGATGACGAAGTCCGGGAAGTCCTTGCCGAGTATCGCCGGCAAAATCGACACCTTCACGTTCCTGAATCCAACACCTAGAAACCGGAGGGTTCAAAAAGATGGGCCGGGGCGGGAAGCACAGTGACACCCCCGGTATAACGCCCTCCAATTCTCAACAGCAAACAGCAGGGGCCTACCGCCGCGTTTGCGTCTCGCCAATCGATGGCTCCGGAAGCCGAGTGCGTTCCCAGAGGATGGTTTCCTGGAGGTAAGTCCGATAAGAGTAACCCAAGGCTGCCACCAAACCATGGGTCCCATCCAGCAGCCCCAGTTTCCAACAATAGACCTCAAAGAACTTCCAAACCGACTTCAAAAAAATCCTTAAAGGCAGACAGGCATAGCGCTTTCCTGCCTCCATCCGAGCTCGGGCCGTCGCTTCCGCGTAGGGGGTTTGTTTGGAAACAAAGTGCGCGAAGGAGCGGTAGGTGAAATGGATCAGCGGTGCCTCAAGTCGACCCACCTGGGCCGAGTCGAGCAGAACCTTGGCGTGCGGTTCCACCCCGCCAAACCGTCCTGCGTCCTTCCGGTAAAGCCGAAGCACCCGATCCGGCGACCACCCTCCCCACTTCATGTGGCGCCCGAGAAAAAAATTGGCCCGCGGCACCTCATAGCCCTCCTGGCGAGGGTTCTCCAAGACCTCCACCAATGCCCGTTGCAATTCCGGCGTCACCCGCTCATCAGCATCCACATTGAAGATCCACGGATGGGCAGCCTGGCTCGCCGCGAAGTTCTTTTGCTCAGTGAATCCAGGCCATGGATTTACCCAGACCGAATGGGTGTAGCGACGCGCGATCTCCAAGGTCCGATCCGTACTTCCCGAATCCACCACCACAATCTCGTCCGCCCAGCCCAACCCCTCCAAGCAGTCGGCGAGATT
This sequence comes from Verrucomicrobiales bacterium, assembly GCA_016793885.1. NCBI lineage: Bacteria > Pseudomonadati > Verrucomicrobiota > Verrucomicrobiia > Verrucomicrobiales > Verrucomicrobiales bacterium. Next base: position 3,624 of record JAEUHE010000012.1, on the reverse strand, counting down.
GGATTCCTCATTGAAGGTGAGGATGGTGGCTGTGCAACGTTGTCGGCCCATGGGTCAGAATCCAGCAGCTGCGGGGGGACTGCGCAAGCCCAAACCCTTTGGATATCAAGAGCCGTCCATCCCCCCCGCACGCAGCGCCTTCTCGCAGCACCGGCTGTCGGCGCGATGCGATCCTGTTCCTACACCGAACGACCGCCGTTCCATCGCGCCGACAGCCGGTGCTGCGAGAGCAGATTGTTCGTGCCCTCACCACCACGCGCCCCTTATGTTTCTCAGGACTATGAACGCTACTGTGATTTTGTGGGTCTACATCGCCTTTCTCATCGCCGGCGGCTTAATGGGTTTCATCAAAGCCGGCAGCAAGGCCTCGCTGATCGCCTCTTCGGTGCTGTCGATCCCGCTAATCCTCTGCGCGCTGGGCTACTTCAGCCTGGATGTCGCCAAGGGCTTCCTAATGTTCCTCACCGTGTTTTTCGGACTGCGCTTTGCCAAAGGAAAGAAATTCATGCCCATGGGCATGATGGCCATTTTGAGCCTGGTAGCCCTGGCGCTGCTGTTCGTCGGTGCCACCCCCAAAGTCTAGCGCTCCAGCTGCCCTCCCCATGACCGGACGCGAACTGCCCATTTGGGATGTCCACGACGCGTTGCTCCGCCCGCTCCGGGAGGGCAATCGCTTGGTTCTGGTCGCCCCCACCGGCTCCGGAAAAACCACCCAGGTCCCCCAGATGGCCTTGGATGCAGGACTAGCGGGCGACAAGAAGATCATCGTATTGCAACCGCGTCGAGTCGCCGCACGCACAGTCGCAGCCCGCGTGGCGTGGGAACGGAAGTCACCGGTAGGCAAAGAAGTCGGCTATCAAATACGTTTCGAGGACCGGACGGAAGCGGGCACTCGCATCCTCTTCATCACCGAAGGGGTTCTGCTCCGTCAAATCCAGGACGACCCGCAACTCAGCGACGTCGGCGTCCTGCTCTTCGATGAGTTCCATGAACGGAACCTGCTCAGCGATGTAGCGCTCGCCCTGGCCAAGCAGCTCCAAGCCACGACCCGGCCCGATCTCAAAATCGGCGTGATGTCCGCCACCCTCGATGCCGAGCCAGTCGCGGCCTATCTGGGCGGCTGCCCAATTGTGATCTCCGAGGGCCAATCCTGGCCGGTCGAAGTCTCCTATCTTGACTGCCCCGACGATCGCCCCATCACCGAGCAAGCGGCGGATGCCGTCGAGCGCATTATACAAACCAGCGTCGAGGGGGACATCTTGGTCTTCATGCCGGGCATGGGCGAAATCCTGTCCACCATGAACGCCATCCGCAGCCAACGGTTGGCCGAACGCGTGGCCCTGATCCCGCTGCACGGGGAGCTTTCTCCCGAGGAGCAGGACCTGGCTTTCGCTCCCAACGCACTGCGCAAGGTCATCGTGGCGACCAACGTCGCCGAAACCTCCGTAACCATTGACGGCATCCGTCATGTCGTCGACTCCGGACTGGCCCGCGTGGCCCGCTACGATGCCGAGCGCGGGATCGGCACACTCAATCTCGAGCCGATCAGCCGGGCCTCGGCCGACCAGCGCAAAGGCCGCGCCGGCCGGACTGCGCCCGGAACCTGCTGGCGACTTTGGACCGAGAGCGCTCACCTGAATCGAGCGGAGCGAAATACCCCCGAAATCCAGCGGGCCGACCTCGCCGAGGTGGTGCTGCTGTTGCATTCCCTGGGCATCCGCCGAGCGGCAGGCTTCGCCTGGCTCGACAAGCCGGACACTCAAGCCGTGGAGAGGGCGGAATCGCTACTCACCCAGCTGGGCGCACTGCGCAGCGCACGCCCGATAGCAGGCCAAGCCATCGAAACGCATCGTCACGAAAGTGATCTCACCCTCGTCGGACGCCAGATGCTTCGACTCCCCATGCATCCCCGCTACTCGCGAATGCTGGTCCAAGCTTCCAAGCACGGCTGCGTCCCGGCCGCGGCACTCTGCGCCGCGCTCGTCAGTGGACGCGACTTACTCACGCGCATCGGACGCGACGACAAACACATCGCCGAAGCGCGGGAGCTATTCGAAGCCAGCGCGCTGTCCGATTTCTACACGCTGATGCGCGCCTATCAGTTCGCCAAGAACAGCGACTTCAATCCTGAGCGCTGCCGTCGCTACGGCATCAATGGCAAAGTTGCTCGCGAGGTGGAGCAGACGTTCAAGCAGATCCTCGACATCGCGCGGCAGCATGGCTTCGTACGCGATGCGGCCCCGGCCGATGGAAGCCCTTCGGCCACCGGAGGCAACGATCCGGCACCGACAGACACCAAAAGCAAAGCGGCCGCCGCGCAGGATCCTCTGCTGCGCTGTCTGGCGGTGGGGTTTGCCGATCAGCTGGCGATCCGTCGCGATCTGGGAACATTGGAGTGCGATCTCACCGAAGGTCGACACGCCACGCTCATGCGTGAAAGCGTCGTGCAGCAGGAAGCTCTGTTCGTCGCGGCCACCATCCGCGAGGTGCCCGGCCGAGGATCCAGTCCTCTGACCCTCTTGGGACTAGCCACCGCGGTGAAGAAGGAATGGCTCCAGGAGTTATTTCCCGATCAGCTCACCGGAGAGGTCGAACACTTGTTCGATCGCGGGCACAAGCGGGTTGCCGCCGTGCGCCTGATTCGTTTCCAAGATCTGGTCATCGATCATCAGCATCAGCGCGAAGTGGATCCGGAGGCTTCGGGCCGCTGCCTGGCGGACGCGTTTCTGCGCGGCTGGTTCGAGCTTCCACAGCTCAATCACGAGCTGAAGCAGCTGATGGCCCGGATCAACCTCATCGACGCCGCCGCGCCCGAGCTCGAGTTTCCCCCGTTCGATCGCGACGCACAGCTCAAGGCACTCACTCGGGCCTTCGAAGGGATGACGCTGGTCAAGGAGGCACAAGCCGCTGCGTTGAAGGAAGCCTTCCTGGCCCATCTCGCCCCCGAGCAACGGGGCTGGCTGGATGAGCTCACACCGCTAGCAATCCCCTGGCATGACGGGAAGAAGCTCAAATTGACCTACGCTGAAGCAGCTCGAGATGAAGAGGGCGAACCTCAGTCGCCAGAGGCCCAGGTGAAGCTCCACGAAACCTTCGCCCTCAAGGAGCATCCTCATATCCTGGAGAACAAGCTTCCGGTTAAGCTTTGGCTCTGCACTCCCGATGGCAAGCGCCTCGAGTCCACCTTCAACTGGCCTGCATTCAAAAGTCTGACGTATCCCAAACTCCGCTCGACCCTGTCCAAGAAGTATCCCGGCGTCATTTGGGTGTAACCAGACCGCCTGGGATAAACACACCATCTCGTCACGGCGGTAGGGAGAGACTCCGTCGAGCCCACTCCTGCCCCACGCTCAGGATAACAAAGGGGCAACTCCGCAAGGCCCGCCAGGTGTTCGTCGCCATCTCGGCTCTCCTCGCCGCAGCCCCTTCCCTTTCGCCAACGCAGGGCATGTCAGGGCTCGAACAGAGTCTCGCCCTACCCCGCGTCGAACCGCTTCGCGGTCAAATCTGCCCTATCCCCACATCGTCACGGCGGTAGGGGGGGGTTGAACGCGGGCCCCCAGCAGGCCCCCGCGCCGCCGGAAAAACAGGGGACCGCGCCCGGGCAGCCCGGTGGGCGGGGCC
>JAEUHE010000011.1 GCA_016793885.1 Verrucomicrobiales bacterium | reverse complement strand
CTCCACGGTTTCTAGAATGTAGACGTAATAAAACCCGGACACGGTGTTTGAGTCTCCTCGATTCCCGACGGATTAAGCTCCCCGTTCTTTCGCTGGCTTGCCAAGCCGTAGCATCCAATGGGCGTTCGACGAAGCCCGTCTTCGTCCGACTACGACGTGGCAGCCTTCTCACTCACTGCGTTCGTGCGAAGGCTGGTGCCCGCGACAGGACTTGAACCTGTACGATGTTACTCACTAGAACCTGAATCTAGCGCGTCTGCCAATTCCGCCACGCGGGCATCCGCATGACCCGGTCTTTATACTGGGCCTCCAGAGATGCGCAAGCCTCCAGTTTGCAAAATCTTCGGTGCAGTCCCGTCAGGCAAAACGATCCGGCCGAAGCAGATCGAGCGGGATCGAAGGCTTCTCCCCCGAAAGCACCTCCGCCATGATCTGGCCGGTAATGGGTCCCAGGCTCAACCCCATCATCGCGTGGCCGGTTGCCACACTCAGATTACGGTATCCAGGCCAACGCCCGATGTACGGCAAACCGTCGGGGGAACAGGGCCTTAGCCCACGCCAAACCGGGATGTCCTTAAAGTCGCCCGGCTGAAAGTCAGGAAAGTAGCGCGGAACGGCATCAATAATTCCCTGAACCCGGACCGGGTTCACCGTCTCATCCATCCCCGCAATCTCCATCGTGCCACCAAAACGCAAACTCCCGTTCATCGGGGTAATGGCAATGCGAGCCTCGGTGAAGATCGAACAGATCGCAGGAAGCTGACGAGGGTTCGTCAAGGTCAGGCTGTAGCCCTTGCCAGCTTGCATGGGAATCCGAACACCCAACTCCCGGGCGACGCCGGGAGACCACGAGCCTCCCGCCACCACAAACTCATCGGCCACAATCTCCCCGGCCCCGGTGTGAATCGCCACGATGCTCTGCCCATTAGTCTTCCAGCCGGAGAGCGCGGTCGAGAATCGAATCTCACCGCCCAAGGCCACCAACTCCTTTGAAAGCATGCTCACGAAACGCGCCGGATTCAGATGGCAATCCTTGGGAAAATACACCGCGCCCGCAACATCATAGCGAACGCCCGGATCCAGTCTAGACACCCCACCAGCACTGAGCACCTCCGCCGGAATGCCCAGCTCACGCGCGGCCTCGGCTGCCTTTGCCTCCTCCTCCAGTCCATGGGGAGTCTTGCAGAACATCAGCAACCCCCGCTCTACGAACCCGAACACATTGTCGTGTGTTCGCGCCAACTGTGAGAAAGCAGCCCGACTCGCCAGGCTGAGGTCACGCAGCAGCGGGGCCGAGCGCGCCACATGCGCCGCATTCGCCGCGCGAAAAAACTTCCAGCCCCAAGAAAGCAGCTCCGCATCCAACCGGGGTTTGATGTAGAAAGGGCTGGCCGGATTCCACATCCACTTCAACCCCAACGCGACTGCGCCTGGCGCCGCGAGGGGAACGAAATGACTCGGAACCACCATCCCGGCATTGCCCAAGGAACAGGAATCGTGTTCCGGATTCCCCCGCTCCAAGACCGTAACTCGATGTCCCCGCAGAGCCGCATAATAGGCGGTGCATAATCCGATCACCCCGCCGCCCACAATCAGAATGTGCTTCGGTTCGCCCATAGAAGTCGATCAGCCTATCCCCCAGCAAAAAGGGTCGCTCGGATCCAAGAGCAGCTCCGCATCCGAGTTGACCCATGCCTGACCGGTGATGCTCGGAATGATTTCATCCCCGTTCAATTCGACACGTCCTTCGAAAACGCTGCCCAAGATGCTCTCCTGGCGCCAAATCTGGCCCGGGCTCAGTTTGCCGTCGGCCGCCAAACAGGCCAGCTTGGCACTGGTGCCAGTCCCACAAGGGCTCCGATCATAGGCACGTCCCGGGCACAGGACAAAATTCCGACTGTCGTTTCCAGGGTCGCGCGCGGGGCCGAAGAGCTCGATATGGTCGATCTCCCCACCCTGACTGCCGGTAATGCCCTGCGCACTCAACGCCTGCCGGATACGCCATGTCACTTCCGTCAAACGTTCCACGTTCTTTAACTCCAGGGTCTCGGAGTGCTGATTCACCAGGAAAAACCAGTTACCCCCCCAAGCGATATCGCCGCAGACTTGGCCATACCCCGGCACTTCCACCTTCACGGCCTTCGCGAAACGGTAGGAAGCCACGTTGCGCACCGAAACCCGGCCATCGCCTTCCCACCGCGCCGTGATCGTGCCCACCGGGGTTTCGATCCGATGTTCACCGTGCTGGAGACGACCCAGGTAGGCCAAGGTCGCCATCAACCCGATGGTGCCATGGCCGCACATGCCCAAGTAGCCCACATTGTTGAAGAAGATCACGCCTGCAGCAGAAGCCGGATCCAGAGGAGGAGTGAGCAGCGCGCCCACTAGAACATCGGAGCCGCGCGGCTCATTCACCACGGCCGAGCGAAAACCATCGTGCTGATCGCGAAAACGGGTCAAACGTTCGGCGATCGCCCCTTCACCCAGCTCCGGTCCACCCGACACGACCACGCGAGTGGGCTCACCACCCGTATGAGAATCCACCACGCGTATTCGTTTCATAGCCGATGCGGAACGGGCCGGGGGGTTTGAGCTCTAGGTGCACTGGGGGCGGCGCTTGATCCCGTCGCGAATAATGCGCAGGATCCTCTGTCGTTCCTCACCGGCCAGGATTTGGCGCGGCGCGCGAACCCACTCGGAACCAAGACCGCACTCTTGTTCGGCCAGCTTGATGTATTGAATAAACTTCGGGTTGACATCGAGGTGCAGCAGCGGAGAGAACCACAGATAGAACTTCCGGGCTTCCTCCCACCGACCAGCGCACAGAAGCTCCCAGAAATACTGATTCTCGCGCGGGAAGGCGATCCCGGTGCCAGCCACCCAGCCGTCGATTCCGAGAGCCGCACTCTCGAGCACCAGGTCGTCCACCCCCGTGAAAATGGCGAAACGATTGCCGACTTCATTCTTCAGGTCGGTGATCCGACGGGTGTTCCCGGAACTCTCCTTCAGTGCCACGATATTGGGAAGTTTCGCCAACTGAGCGAACATCTCGGGGGTGACATCGTTGAAGTAACTAATGGGATTGTTGTAGATCATGATCGGCAGCGCGGTGGAACGAGCTACGCTGCGGAAAAAGGCCAAGATCTCCGACTCATCTCCCCGGTAGAGCATGGAAGGCATCAACATGACACCGCTGCCTCCGACTCGTCGAACGGCCTCGACGTATTCAATCGCGGCAGCCGTGCTGCTTTCAGCTACGCCGCTCAGCACAGGTAACCGCCCATCCGCAATATCGACTGCATGTTTGACCACGGCCCATTTCTCCTCCGGGGCCAGCGCCTGGTTCTCCCCCAAGGAGCCACAAACAATGAGACCACTGACACCGGATTCGATCAACGCCTCCAAATGACGCGCCTGAGCTTTGAAATCAATCGACTGGTCCTTGCGCATCTGGGTCGTGACGGCAGGGAAAACACCACTCCAACGGGGTTGCTTATCTTTTTTCATAAGAAGAAGGATCGGAAAACAGAAAGGTTAGGGCTGAACGATTACGGCTTCTGGCGAAGCAGCTCCCAAACCAGGGTTTGGACGGCGAAGTCGACATGCTCGGTGCCACTCTGCTCTTCCTGGCACGCCCGCTCGGGACCGGAACGGAAAAGACTCTTCAGAATACCACCTGAACCAGGAATGTCGTAAATGTTCCAATAGCGAAGGGATCCCCGCTTTTCCATCATCACCGGCACCTGCCCGAAGCGCGCCTTCATCATGGGTTCATGCTCCTCTCGGTTGAGTGCGATGACCAGGTTGGCTTTCTCCATGTCCTTCATGACCAAGGTCTGTGGGTTTCGAGCGTATTGTTCAATCCCCTCGAAGCGCTTCTTTTCCAGATACTTGATCGCATTAGGGGAAAGCCCCTGTTGACGCACTTTTTCCAGCAGGCCGCGGGAGTCGGCATCCCAGTTGAGATCGTGTTCACGCGCGTAATGGTTGAAGAGGATCTCCGCAAGGCGACTTCGATAGAAGTTCCCCGAGCAGACAAACATGACAGAGCGATATTCAGGCATCGAGGAGAGTAAGTTAGCGAGGTCCCTGGCGATTGAAAAGTCCCGATCTTGAGCAGGTTTGACGCTCTGGAGTGCGGCGGCCCTCTGCCGCTTTGGTGCCCCCAACCGGAGCTGGGGATGCCCCTCCGGAGATGCCAAAAAGCCTAGCGCAGGCCACCGCACCCCAGATGCCTCACAGTGAGGTCAGCTGGCGACAAAAAGGGGCGTCGGTTTTTGGCCGACGCCCCTTTTTGGGGGAACCTGGGTCTAGAGAGTCACCAGGCTGTGCGCTTGGGAGCGTTGATTCGTGATAAACTCAGGGCTTAACGAGTCGGAAGAACCGATTCTGCCCAGGTGCCAGATTCTCAACATAGGCTTGCACCGGAGCCGGGGTAACCGGAGTCCAGGGTCCGGAGACGGAGGGTGCCGACTCCAATTGACCGGAACCAGTCCACCCCAGGGAGATCTTCCCGTTGTCGATGCTCGGAGGTAGGAACTTCAGCGGCACAGGAGCCAACTGCACATAATCAATGCCCATCCAGTTACCGCCGCCCTCAGCGTTATAATTGATGCCCTTCAGATGAACGATGTTGTCATAACCAGGACCCACCTGAGCATTGACGCTAGCCAAGGTGAAGGGGGTGGTCGTGTAGTCGACTCCCAGCTCGGCCGGACGGATCAAGATCTCAGACTGGATCAGATTCCCGTTGAAGTAGATTTCGACGCCATAGCGAGGATCGGACAGGCCTTCGGTGCCGTCGAGATTCAAGGCATCGAAAGTGACCGTCAACAGATCGTCCGGCTTCAGAGTGGCAGGCAGGTTGAAGTGATAGCGCTTGTCGTTATCAGTTCCAGCAAACGCTCGTTCGGCCGCCTCCTCGTTGCTGGGAACCAGACCGATCGGCTGATAGTCGCCGTTGCCCGGCACCACGGTCGTGTAGTCACCCGAGAAATAGTAGTCGTCGTCGGCGCGCCCATCGAGCTCCGGGCTCGTCCAGCTGCCAGGCAGGCCGTTGACTCCCGCTTCTTGGACAAAGGTTGCATTGGCACCACCGCCGTCGCCCACCGGCCAAGCATCGTCGTCCGTACCGACCGTCCAGGGGAACGGCGAGGGGTTTACAGTGCTGAGCTTCACATAGTCGATGCCCATCCAAGCCCCGCCACCGTCACCGCTGTAGCTGATGCCCTTCAGGGTCACGATGTTGTCAAAACCAGGCCCGGGCTGGGCGTTGACACTCGCCAAGGTGAACGGTGCCGTGGTGTAGTCTTTGCCGAGTTCAGCGTTACCGATCAGAATCTCTTCCTGAACCTTCACGCCGTTGAAATAGATCTCCACACCATATCGAGGGTTACCGCCGCTGCCATCGAGATTGTTGGCATCGAAAGTAACCGCGAGCAGGTCATCCGCCCCCAAGCCGGCCGGCAGGTTGAAATGATAACGCTTATCATTGTCGGTCCCGGCAAATGCCCGCTCGGCCGCTTCCTCGTTGGCCAGAACATAACCCACCGGCTCGTAAGCCCCGTTGCTCTCGATCACCGTGGTGTAGATGCCGGCGAAGTAGTAGTCGTCATCAGCCTGCTGGTCGATCTCGGGGTTGTTCGGATTGCCGGGCAGCGGATTCACACCCGCTTCCTGAACGAACGTGGCATTCACGCCGCCACCGTTGCCGGAGGGCCAACCGTCGTCATCGCGACCAACCGACCAAGGAAACTGGGAAGCTGGAATCGCGTTCAGCTTGATGTAATCAATGCCCATCCAGTTGCCACCGCCATCCGCGCTATAGTTGATTCCCTTCAGGGTGATGATGTTGTCATACCCGGGACCCACCTGGGCGTTCACACTCGCGAGCGTGAACTCCGGAGTCGTGTAATCGACCCCCAATTGAGCCGGACGAATCAGGATCTCGGATTGCACTTTGACACCGTTGAAGTAAACCTCGACTCCATAACGGGGGTCAGGCACATCGGTCTGAAGGTTGGAAGCATCGAAGCTCACCGCCAGCTTGTCCGTAGGCTTCAGTGAAATCGGCAGGTTGAAGTGATAGCGAAGATCGTTGTCCGCCCCCGCGAACGCTCGCTCCGCCGCTTCCTCGTTAACCGGAACTGGACCCACCGGCTCGTAGGTGCCGTTACCGGCGACCAGCGTGGAGTAAGAACCGGCAAAGTAATAGTCGTTGTCAGCCTGTTGGTTGACTTCCGGGCTGGTCGGACTTCCAGGAAGCGGATTCACCGTGCCGTTTTCCTGCACGAAGGTGGCATTTTCCGCGCCACCGTCTCCCACCGGCCAGGCATCATCATCCAAGCCCACCGACCAAGGAATTACCGGGGCTGGAATCGGAGTGGCCACCGGGTTAAGCTGGACATAATCAATGCCCATCCAAGCTCCGCCGCCTTCGGCGGTCAGATTGATACCCTTCAGCGTCACGATGTTGTCATAGCCGGAACCAACCTCAGCTTTGACATCCGAGAGCTTGAACGGAGGGGTCGTGAACTTCTTTCCGAGCTGTGCCGGGCGGACCACAATCTGGGGTTGAACCAATACCCCGTTGAAGTAGACCTCGACGCCGTAACGAGGATCCGCGAGTTCTGCCCGGGCATCTAGGTTGAGAGCATCAAAGGAAATCTCCATCTGGTCGGAGGGACGCAGATGATTCGGCAAGTTGAAATGATAGCGCAGATCGTTGTCATCCCCCGCAAAAGCCCGTTCCGCAGCTTCCTCATTGACCGGCACCAAACCCACCGGCTCATAAGCTCCGTTGCCCGCGATTACGGTAGTGTAAAGCCCCGCAAAATAGTAGTCGTCGTCCGCTTGCTGGTCGGTTTCAGGACTGTCCGCACGTCCGGGCAACGCATTCACGCCCGCCTCCTGGACAAATGTCGCATTCGCACCACCGCCATCCCCGGCGGGCCACCCATTGTCGTCCTTGCCCACTTCCCAAGGGAAGACCGGCGGGGGAACCGGCTCCGTCGCCTGGTCCAGCTGCACATAGTCGATCCCCATCCAAGCACCACCGCCGTCCCCGCTGTAACTGATCCCCTTCAAAGTCACGATGTTATCAAAACCCGCGCCCGCCTGGGCGTTCACACTGGCCAGACTGAACTGAGGCGTGGTGTAGGTCTTGTTGAACTGTGCGGGACGAATCAGAATTTCAGGCTGAACCAAAACCCCATTGAAGTAGATTTCAATACCGTAACGAGGGTCCGAGTTGTTGACTCCGGTGTCCAAGTTCAGAGCATCGAAGCTCACGGACAGCAAGTCAGTGGGCTGCATCCCGTCAGGCAGGTTGAAGTGGTAGCGAAGGTTGTTGTCGGTGCCGGCGAACGCCCGCTCGGCGGACTCTTCATTGACTTCAACCAAACCCAGCGGCGAATAGTCGCCATAAGCAGCCACCACACTGTCGATCACCGTGGAGTAATCTCCGGCAAAATAATAGTCGTCGTCCGACTGACCATCAGCTTCGGGATTGTCACCACGCCCAGGAAGTCCGTTGACGCCAGCCTCCTGAACAAAGGAAGTGTCGGGCCCGCCCCCGTCACCCACCGGCCAACCATTGTCGTTGCGACCAACGGTCCAAAGAAGCTGGGCTTGACTGCTCAACGTGGCAGCACTGAACAGCAACACGGAGCAGGAAAACAGGGGTAAACGGGACACAGAAAGTGGCGATGCATTTTTCATACAACTCAGATGGATAATTCCAAAGTATCAAAATATGAAAAAAGGTCAATCAGAAAGGGGCGAAGTGCGGAATAAACCACGCGAGCAGGACGTCCCCGGCAATCGTGCGTCCTCCCCTCCTCTGGCTCGGCCAAGGACTCCTCGCTCCGTTCAACGCCGATCCAGTGCGGGAGAACGGGACGACGGGACCGAGCTTGCAGGGCCGCCCAAGCCCCCCTTCAAGTTAAATCCCATCCTACTGGGGCAGCAAGAGGTGCAAGATCGCGCTCTGCTGAGGCATCGATAAAAGCCGCCGACGCAGACCTTCGTTGTCCAGCATCGCAACCCCTCCGTCCACCATCGTTAGGCTTCCTTGGTCCACATGGTTCGTCTCGGACCAGCGGATGCCGGAGCCCCATCCCATGGCCCCGCTCAAGTCAAAGACCATGACGGATAACCGGGTTCGCGCACAAAAACCCGGCTTACCTCCCTCCAGGTCGAGATCGCACATCATGACTTGGTCCGAGAGGGGCGATACGGCCGAGGATTCCATGATGACTCGAGCATCCGTCATCACCGCATAGCCTGCGTTTCGTTCCTGGAACCGGGACCACGAATCGGCGGGCGGACGATGGCGCACCAAGCCAGGGCAGGACACCACCCGGGGCGATTCGAGATAGTTAGAAAGGGCTCGGAAATGATCCGACACCAACGGCAACCCCTGGCTCCCCCCTTCCCGCACCGGCACCATCCACGGGAATCGGTCCTCATAGTTGTGCAGCCACATCATCGAAGCGAGGCTCACCTGCTTGACATTGTCGATGCACGCAAGCCGGGCCCGCTGCACGCGAGTTCGGACTAACCAGGGGTATAAAGCCGCAGCCATTGCAGCGCCCGCCAACACAACCACGAGGAGATCCGTCCTACTGAAAGCCCGTTCGGCTTGAGTCGAGTTCATATGCTGGAAGACCCATCAGTTCCACCGGCACGCAATCAGCGAGTACACCGACGGGAGCTGGTGCCCAGCGTTCCCAATCACTGATTAGACCAGGTCACCCTCGTGTCGTTTTGCAGAGAGAACCAACCGCATCCACCTGGTCCGCCAGAAGGAGTTCATCAACGCACACCGGGACTGCCCGGGCGGGCCGGATGCGGACGGATTGCTGGGGTCCCACCACCCGCTTTCGATCGACCCCGTTGCCGGTGACCACGAACTTCTCGTGGACCAGAGCATCGTCAGAGACTAGGGTGATGCGATGACTCTATGGACTCGTGCTCAGAGACTCTGTCCTCCGCCTCTCCGCGGCTGGTTCTCGCTCGTCCTCCTATCCACCCTACCCACCTATTCCGGCCTGTGCCAGCAAGGTCCTCAAATCGATGCGGCCACCATGCGAACTGGAGCGGACGGGTCGCTGCGCTTTCAGTTCCGATCCGATGCCAGCTTCTCCGGAAGGTTTGCCATTGAGTTCGCAGCCGAGCTAACTCAGGGAGGGTCGTGGTTGGAGTCCTCCACAGCGGAGGTCTCCCCCTTGGCACAAGGTTCCTTCCAAGTCACCGATCGCGCCCCGCTCCAGCCGCGCTTTTATCGAGTGAGGGCGTTCCCCGGCGACGCCCCCTCCGCTCCACTCTGGATCAACGAAGTGATGAGCGACAATGTGAGCAAGTTGGCAGACGGTCAGGGGGCCTACTATGATTGGATCGAGGTTTATAATCCCAATGATGAGGCGGTCCAACTCGCGGGTTATGGCTTGTCGGACGACGAGTCCCTTCCCGGAAAGTGGCGGTTCCCATCACACCTGATTCAACCTCAGGGTTTCACGCTGGTCTATGCGTCGGACCTCAATGTCTCAGTCCAGGACCAGCCATTGCACGCCAACTTCAAACTCCGCGCTTCCGGGGAGTCGCTCTTCCTGAGCGATCCCGCCAACCGACTGGTGGATCGTCTCGATCTGCCGGTTCTCGCGCCGGATCAATCCTATGGCAGAATGCCCGACGGGGCTGACAATCTGGCTTTGTTTTCCAAAGCCAACGCCTCCCCAGGAACGGCAAACTCCACCGTGTCTCTGCCGCCCGCCCTCCCCTCCCCTCGCTTCCTCCCAGAAGGTGGACTCTATCCGGCAACGATCTCGGTCGAGGTGCAGCCGGCCGAGGCTGGCCAGGTCCTCCACTACACCCTCAACGGTTCCATCCCGACACTGCAGTCGGCCGTCCTGGCTCAACCCATCAGCCTGACTCGATCCACAGTTCTGCGCGTGCTGGCGGTGGACGCGCTGGGAAGGAAAAGCGCGCCAGCCTCCCGAAGCTACCTCATCGGCGTGGCCCATTCCCTGCCGATTGTGTCCCTGGCCACTTCCCCGACGAACCTGGACTTCAAGAATGGTTTTCTCTATGGCATGGGTCCTAGCGTCCTCGGCAGTCAGAATCAGGTTCTTCAGAACTATCCCTACTCGGGATCCCATGCCTGGAAGGATCGGGAGGTGGAGGTGGCGCTCGAGTTTTTCGAGCCTGGAGGACAGGTGGCACTCCGCCAACAGGCGGGTATGAAGGTGTACGGCGGATGGGGATCTCGGGGTTATCCCCAAAAATCCCTCGCCCTGTTCGCCCGGCGGGCTTACGGGTCCGGCAAGTTCAAGCACCAGATCTTTCCCGACCAGTCCTTGGATGAGTTTGAATCGTTCGTATTGCGGAACTCCGGAAACGACAATCAGAGCTCGCACCAAACCCCGCTGCGTCCCCCCATCACTCAGTTCGGCCCCACCACCAGCTACGGCAGCTATTTCGCGAACGGGACCTTCACCCTGCTGCGGGATGCCTTCATGCAGCAGCTGCTGGACGGAACCACTCTCGACACCCAGGGGTACCGGCCGTCGGTCGTCTACATCAACGGGGACTACTGGGGGATCTACAACCTGCGCGAGAAGATCACCGAGCACCACGTGATCTCGCATCATGATCTGGCTCCCGGAAAAGTCGATCTAATCGAGGGCTATGGCAGCGTCCGGGCGGGCAGCGGAACCGTCTACAACCAGCTCCGACAGTTCCTAGCTTCGAAGAACCTCGCCACCGGAACCAATTACGCCTTTGTGGCGGACACCTATCTCGACATCGACAACTTCATCGACTACCACCTGGCGGTCATCTATTTCCAAAACTTCGACATCGGAAACATCAAATGCTGGCGCCCGCGGGTGACCGGCGGGAAGTTCCGTTGGCTGGTGTACGATCAGGACTACGGGTTTGGCTTGTGGCCAGCCTCGGTCTATGAACCTGCCATGGCCAGGGACTATGCGGATTACTCGAACATGTTCCGTTTCTACACGGCCGGGTCCGGAACCAGCGACGGATGGCCCAACGCCGGCGGACGCACGCTCATGCTTCGAACGCTGCTCACCAACCCCGGATTCAAGGAGCGCTTCATTCGTCGCTGCGCCGACTTGCTCAACTCGAACTTCCGTGAGGATCGAGTGGTGCAGACTTTGGAATCGATGGCGGCCGTTATCCGTCCGGAGATGGGGGCGCACCTGCAGCGGTGGAGTTGGACGGAACTCGTCAAGCGAGGTTTCGGAAAGCCCCATCAGCAGGAATACTCGGCCTTCACTCCGGAAACCTGGGAGACCCATCTTCAGGTAGTGGCCGAGTTCGGACGCAATCGCCCCGCGCGACTGCGCCAGGACTGTCAAAGTCACTTTCGGCTGAATGGAGGCCTGGGCACGTTGGAGATCAAAACGGAGCCACCCGCCTCGGGAAGCGTCCAGCTTAATAGCCTCCGGTTGGAGGGACTACCGTGGAGCGGCGTGTATTTTGCGGATTACCCTTCAACCCTGCTGCCCATACCCGCGCCGGGATTCCAGTTTGCCGGATGGATGACACCGAACGGGCTGGTCACATCCCGTCGAATCACTCAAGGCGTCACCCGCGATGTCACCACCTCCGTAACCGCTCAAATGATTCCGGCCGCGACTCCCTCGGCGACTCCTTCCGATCTGATCATCAGCGAGATTCAATACCACCCGGGTGCCGACGCCGAATCGGGCGACTGGATAGAGCTATACAACCGCGGAAGCGCGCCTGTAGATCTGGGAGGCTGGATCTTTCGCGATGATGAAGATGCTCACGCCTTCCCCCTCCCGGAACGAACCCTCGCAGCCGGAGAGTTCCTGGTGCTCTGCGAAGACGACTTCAAGTTCCGAATGTTCCAGCCCGCCAACGTCCCGTGCGTAGGAAATTTTCGATTTGGACTCGGGAATGATGCGGACGCCCTTCGCCTCTATCGGCCCGACGGAAGCGTGGCAGCGTCCGTGAACTACCAGGATGAGGCACCCTGGCCTTCGGAAGCGGACGGCACCGGCTTCACCCTTCAGTTGCGCTCCCTGTCCGCAGATCCCTCCCTGCCAGGCTCTTGGAAACCCTCCGCCCAGGCTGGAGGCACTCCCGGTCGAGAGTAAAATTGATCCGTCGGATCAGTATGATCATTGACACCCTCTACGGCTTCAGGGTTTAATGCTGGATCGCCATGTTTTTCAGCCTTCCAGCTGAATGGCTAGTCGTAATAACTCAGAAGTTAGCTCTATACGTTATGCAGCCGTTTCTTCCTAAGGTGCTGGCCGTGTCTGTTTCGGCCGCCGCCCTTTCCCTGATCACCACCTCCGCCTCGGCCCAGACTGCGGATGTAACCAAGCCCGGAGACACCATCATCTTGGTCAATGGCACCAACGACACTGACGGCAACGCCGGCGCTCCTCCCGCGGGCGAAGTGGTCGAGCACGCCATCGACAATGTTGGCCAGAAGTACCTGAACTTCCTCGACATCGGATCCGGCTTCGCTGTGGCTCCGTCGGCGGGAAGCACCATCGTGACCGGCCTGCGCTTGTTCACGGCCAATGATGCCGTGGAGCGCGATCCGGCCAGCTACCTGCTCGAAGGTTCTTCCTCCCTCGATGGCGTGTGGACCACCATCTCCTCCGGTGATCTCGCCCTCCCCGCCGAGCGCAATGCTGGCGGCGCCAACGATCTGTCGACCGCGTTCTCCCAGGAGATCACGTTCGCCAACACCGCGGCATATGGAGCCTATCGCCTGACCTTCCCGACGCTCAAGAATGCTGAAGCTGCGAACAGCATGCAGATCGCCGAAGTCGAATTGCTCGGCGTCGTGGTTCCTGAGCCCAGCACGTTCGCGTTGCTCGGCCTCGCTGGCCTCGCCAGCCT
Source organism: Verrucomicrobiales bacterium (assembly GCA_016793885.1). Lineage (NCBI taxonomy): Bacteria > Pseudomonadati > Verrucomicrobiota > Verrucomicrobiia > Verrucomicrobiales > Verrucomicrobiales bacterium. The sequence continues at coordinate 21,603 of JAEUHE010000011.1, read as the reverse complement.
CGCCCTGAAGCGTCGCAAAGCTTAATCCATTCTGCTCTTTCGAAACCGCACCCGGCCATCCCGCCGGGTGCGGTCTTTTTTTGGGCTGGCGCAGCTCTGTTAATGCCACGGGGGGCCCAAGCTCCTTCAATCCAACTTCCATTCCGTTCAGCAAGCGACTAAACTTAAGAGATGCCTTGGCTTGCCAATTGGGTCACCTCGACCACGAACACGATGCAGGACCTTCTTCGGAGGTATCCTAAGGCGTACGCCCGCGTGCGTGAGACTCTGTCCCGTCATCCGCTGCCCCCCGGTGACTACGCTATCCTCGACGTCCTGGAACGGACCAACCGCGATGCGCTGCGGTTGCGAGCGGAACGGCTGGGGCCCATTTTCAAAGGCATCGCCTGGGGCGAACTCAACGTCTGCATCGTGGGCCTGGAGCGGTGTCGACGATTCACCCAGGCCAATCGCGCGGACCTGCGGGTTCAAACCATGGAACTCGAGCACCTCATCCCCAAAGGCTTTATCTGCGCAATGGAGGGAGAGGATCATCGCGAGATTCGGAAAGCGACCTACCGGGCTCAGCGCACCTCGGCCTCCTGCCCCCACGAAGCCGAGCAAACTACAGCGGTGCTGGAGTCGATCACGGCGGCTGGGTTGAAGGACTATCTAGACCGTGCTGAAGAGCACGGCAACTCGCCGGACGCCTTCAGCACTTCCCTGTCGGGCATCGCGACAGCGATGCTGATCTGGGTCTACTTCGGAGCCAAGCCCGGCACCGTTGAACATCGACGAATTCAGGAGCACTTGCACAACCTTGGTCCGTACGGACTGGTCTGGAATCCGCAAGTCCGCCAGGAAAAGGCGTTCCAAGCCTTCTTGGCAGATCTTCAGGGCGAAGCTGCCAAGCTTCGCGCCGGATCGGGAGGACTGTCGAAAAGCGGGCTACTCGCGAAAATGGCTGAGGATGGCTCGGTCGATGACTCGATGCTGGGGAACCTGATCTATCAAGTGGAGATGGGCCGTTCCGACATGAAGAACTTCTTTCGCTGGCTCACTCGCCACGCGAGCGATCAGCCGACGCTACTCGATCGCATCGCTTCCGAACCGGCCGCGCCTGAGGGACAGTTGACGCTGTCGGAGTCTTTTGTGATGGAAACCCTTCGAACGGACCAAAGTGAGCGTTTGATGCGACGCGCCCTGCGTGATATAGTCTTCGACGGTTTCCTGATTCCACGGGGAGCGACGGTGCGGCTGTGTCTCTGGGAGTCCCATCATGGGACAGACGCGTTTGAAGAACCGCACCAATTCAAGCCGGATCGTTTTGTGGAAGGAACCCCCGGCAACGATGTATTCGCGCCGTTCGGAGTGGATCATCATCAGTGTCCAATGGGAGGACTGGTATTGAAGCTCGGTCTCATCTTTCTGCGCCAGCTGGCGCAGAATTATGGTATCCGTGTCATTACCCCCGGACCTCCGGTCCGCGGGGCCTATCATTGGGAACCTGCTCCCCGGTTCGCAGTGCAGTTGACGAAGCGTTAGGCAATCATGAACGGCGTAGAAAACATCCTGGATCTGGGAGTGCACGATCTCTTCGCTCGCCAGGTGGCGCGTCGGCCCGAGGCCATCGCGGCCGTGGATGCTTCCGGCTCCATCTCCTATGCGGCGCTCGCCTCCAGGGCCCAAGCCGTCTCAAACCAGCTCATCCGCCGCAAGCTTCGAGCTGAACAGCCGGTGGCGGTGCTCACCGATCGAACCACGGATCTAGTCGCCACACTCCTCGGCATTCTTGCGGCGGGCGGTTGCTACGTCCCGGTGGACAGGGACGATCCGCCGGACCGCATCCGCCACATCATTAATGTCACCGGCTGCTCGATGGTGATCGGACGCCGAGAACGCATAGCCACGTTCCGCGAGCACCTGAAGTTCTCCGCTCCCGACGTTGAGTTTCTTGCCATCGAGGACTGCGGCGCCACATCAGTACAAGGCGCCCATGAGCCCGCGGACGATACGCGATCAGGCCAGCAAAACACCCAGGCACCCGGAGGACGCCGCCTGGCCTACATCCTGTTTACCTCCGGCAGCACTGGGCTGCCGAAGGGGGTCGAAGTGGAACATCGAAGCGTGATCAACCTGCTGATGGCGGCACGCGATCTGATCGCCTTTACGGAATCAGATCGCTACTTCGCCCTGTCGAAAATCGGATTCGACATCTCGGTGGCAGAGTTGTTCCTCCCGCTGCTAAGCGGCGGAACGGTCGTGCTCGGTGAGACGGAGCTGGTCATGCAACCCCGGCAGCTTGCGGCCGCCCTGGTGGACAACCAGATCACGGTCTTCCAAACCGGACCTTCCGTCTGGTCAATCCTTCTGGCGGAGGTACCCAACTTTCCCCGTCTCCGGGTCGCAATATCCACCGGTGAAGCCATCTCGCCGGATCTGGCCCGACGCCTCGCCGAGGTCGGAGACTCGGTCTGGAATCTGTACGGCCCAACGGAAACGACGGTTTGGGCCACCGGACACAAACTCCAGACAGGCCCGAATGAGGCTCCCTCACGATCCAAGGTTTCCGCCCCCATCGGCCGCCCCCTGCCAAATGTGACGATACGCATCCTCGACGACCAGCTGGCAGTCGTGCCACCCGGAGCCGAAGGTGAATTGTGGATCGGTGGGGAGGCGCTGGCCCGCGGGTATTGCAAAAGCGAATCGCTCACGCGGGAACGGTTTATCAGCATCGGCGACACTGCTGAACGGTTCTATCGCACGGGGGACATAGTCGCTCAGGATGCCGAGGGCACACTGCACTACTTTGGCCGCAACGACGACCAGATCAAGGTGCGGGGTGTCCGCATCGAACCAATGGAAGTCGAGTCCGCGATCCTCAAGCACCCGCAGGTAGCCAGCGCAGCAGCAACCTGGTTCACCACCGCCTCGGGCTCAAGATCGATCGTGGCAGCGATCGTCGGACGCCCGAATCACCAACTCGATCCGGAATCCCTGCATCGCCATCTACAGGATCTACTCACACCCGCTGTGATCCCCTCTCGGTTCGTGTTTTGCGATATCCTGCCCATTTCGCCCAATGGCAAGATCGACCGCAAAGCCATCCGCGCCCGGGTCGCCGAAGCGCCCGGAGAGGAGCTGACCACCGCCCCTCAAGAGCAGACAACTCCAACCGAGAAGGAATTGATCCGCATCTGGGAAAAGACGCTGAATGTAAGACCTATCAGCCGGGATCATCACTTCTTCACCATCGGAGGCGACTCGCTATCGGCGGTCACCATGCTGCTGGAGGCCGAGTCCAGGTTCGATCTACATCTCTCGGTTCGCACCGTTTTCGAATCGCCTACAGTACGAAAGCTGGCGGCACACATCGACCGCGCACGCGCCCAGCTCCGCGACCATGGCAACGAGGCCTTCGTGTTTCCCCTTTCGCCTCAAGGCCGAGGAACCCCCGTGTTCTTTTGCGGCGTGGATTTGAGAATGGCGCGCCAGGGCATGTGGACGGCGGATTGCCCACTTTATTCTGTTTCGCTATGGGCGCAAGGAAAGGGGTTCGTGGAGGCGAGTTCCATGGAGGAACTGGCACAGATCGAGATCGGAATTCTCCGAACGATTCAGCCCGCGGGCCCTTACCGGCTGGCCGGGTTCTCCTTTGGAGCGCTGCTCGCCCTGGAGATGGCGCACCAGTTGCGGCGCGCCGGAGAGACAGTAGAGCTGCTCTTCCTGCTCAATCCTTCCGAGCCGAACGCCATCGCTTCCCAGCGTCGCCAGCCCTCGCCGGATTCCCGGGCCACCCAACGGCCCGGCACCGAACGCCAAGCCGCCCGCTCAACCGGATTCCTTACCGGGGCGCTGCAGGCCATCCAGTCCCAGACGAGAGGGGTCTGGCAATGGCTGAGCTATTACCGCGTCCATCTCTACGGAAAAAAGAGCAACTCCATCTCGATCCTGTTGCTCCCCAAGAACCGCTGGCCGGCCGTCTGGTATGCCGCTAAGCGGCTGGCGAAGCACTACGCCCCGCAACCCTACCAGGGCGAGGTCCTGGCGATCCTGGAGGCCAGCCAAAAGGATCGCAGCCTGTGGACCGAGCTACTCCCGTCCTCGGGATGCGTTCAGACCATTGGCACGGACGAGGATGGCTGGTTCACGCAACCGGTCAGCGCTCGATGGATGGCCGCCTTCCGGTCCCGAATCGACACCCAGCATCCGCACCCCACCCCATGAACGCTCTATCACTGCCAGCGGCGCTAGCACTCCCACGCCAGATAGGCCTCCGGCTTCAACTCGACGGCAGCGTGGCAGAAGCCTCCGACCAGAGCCTTCAACTGCTCCGCCAGGTTCTGGCCAAACACGGTGTCGTATGCCTCGTCAAACAACCGCTAAGCCCGCCGCAGCTTCAGGGATTCGCGGGACGTTGGGGTGAGGTGATCTTGCTCCCACCCGGATTGGCACTCTCGAATCAGGAGCCAGGCTTCCCCAGCATCACGCGGGTCGGGAACGTGCGTCCAGACGGCAGCATCATCCCGTCGGTTCGCTTCGCTGAATACTGGCATCACGACGGTGACTTCTGGAGGCCAGGCCAGAACTTCATCGTGAACTTTTTGAATTGTGTTCGAGTCCCGGCCACGGGGGGAAACACCGGCTTCCTGGACATGCGACTCGCCTATCAATTGCTTTCCGATTCTGAGAAGGCCAGCCTCGCTGATGCCCACATCTGGGTGAGAGCCTCTGAAATCAGCGACTTCAAGAAAGCTGCCCCGCACGAATTGCCGCCGGACGCGCGGCACCCGGTGTCACTTCCGCATCCTTGGACCCAGGAGATCGCGCTCTATCTCCCCGATTCGCTGACCGGAATCGAGGGTCCCAGCGGAGAGCGCCTGGGCAACGTGGAACCTCTGGTCGAACGCTGTGTTCAACGAGTAGGGCTTCACGAACACGCCTGGAAGGCCGGCGATCTGGTGCTGATGGACAATCTGCAGGTCATGCATCGCGGCATGGGCGGATATGGAGACTCCCCTCGTCTGCTCTACCGTTGCCAAGCTCGCCTCAGATGCGAAGGATAATGCCGTTAACCGAGAGAGGTGGATGTAAACCACGGATCGCACGGATCGCACGGATGGGTAAAGATTTGAAGTGACCACCTCAGCACTCTGAAGCGAACGCCGATCTCCTATTGGAGAGTGTGAGGAAAATTCTTGAATCCGTGTCATCCGCGAAATCCGTGGTTAATCCATTGCAACCTTTCGGTTCATGGATGATGAGGGTGAGGGGCGGGCTCCCCGGTCAGTCACGCGGTCGACGGCGAAAAACTCCCAGGAGATCGCTCCACCAGCCGCGAAACAGCCGACGGACTCCTGTGGCCGAATCCCGAGTCACAGCGCATCCAGCGGAGGCGCTTGTTCCGGGTGCAATACCATGCGACGACAACTGAACCGCGGATTGAGCTCGGACCGCCTGCTCCAGGGCGGTATAGCGCAGATCCCGGCACTCCGCTTCCCGAACGCCGGTGATGAGTTCGAGAGGGCGGCCGGTCATCCCAGCGAGCGCCTCGAGCGAATAGGTCCCGAGTTCGCGAGTATGGAAATCAACGTGCCGCGCACCCAGCACCACGGTGCCGATCCGGCAATTCAAAATGGCCCAGCCACACATCGGGCAAGGTTCCATGGAGGTGTAGAGCGTGGCACCAGCCAATGCGGCGTCGCCCCGTCGTTGGGCCACATCCTTAATCGCATTCATCTCGCCGTGAGCGGTAGGATCACGGGTGGTGCAGACCGTGTTCCGCCCCTCGCCGAGGACCAACCCGTCCTTAACAATCACGCAGCCCACAGGCCCATCCCCCGAATCCATTGCCTGCCGGGCCAGCACGATCGCTCGGTCCATAAATTGCTGCTCAATCTTGCTTGGTGGCCGGGTAGTCATCAAAAGACAGCAACTCAAGTCGCATGGAAGCAGCTACCGAATCAAGCTGCGAAGCTTTGCGAGATGAGGTTTGGGTTGAGTTGACGAGCGTGCATGAATACTTTAACGAATAAAGCTGGAGTGCAGGATGTCATCAATGGGGTGTCGAGACTCCAGCGCTACTTTTCAATAGATCCGATCATGTGGTTGTACTTGCACGGTATAGGTAAAGCAAAACTCGCCGTCCGGATCCTAGCGGATCATAGCCAGTCCATGGTCGTCCCGCTCAACGCCTACCTTCGGCCTTGAAGCCATCCATCCTCCAGCTCAGTGCCAAGTTGAAGGCGGTGCTGGCTCCGACGCGGGGCCTACACCAGCCTCCACTATCGGCCTCCGGAACCCCGCCGCAAAGCATACCACGAATCGCACCATCCCGCATCGAACAACCATCGCAGGTCTCCGTTTACCCGGCGTCGCCCGGCCAACAGCGCATGTGGTTTCTTTACCAGTGCGCTCCCCAGACAGCGGTCTACTGCGTCCCATCGGCCCTGGAGTTGGACGGCACCATCCAGGTGGACCGGCTTGAAGAAGCCTTCCGTGCAGTCATCCAGCGACACGACGTCCTCCGTACGACATTCGCTTTGGAAAACGGAGATCTGGTGCAGCGCGTGGCGCCGGATTCCAATTTCCGATTGCAAGAGTGTGTTCTCGAGGCAACCCCGGCGGAGCCGCTCGAGGCAACGACGGAACGCCTTTTGGCTGCGGAAATCCGCCGACCGTTTGACCTCGGCTCGGGCTCGCCGCTGCGCGGGCTGCTCCTCCAACTGAGTTCGGAGCGTCACGTATTGATGGTGACCATGCATCACATCGCCACGGACGGATGGTCTATGGGCTTGTTCTGGCGTGACCTTGAACTCGCTTATTCAAGCTTAGCACAAGGGCGATCCCTGCTCTGGCCCGAACTGCCCCTTCGCTATGTTGACTATGCGGTGTGGCAGCGGGAGCGAATGCGTAACCAGTCGCTGGAGGACCAACTGCACTACTGGAAACGGAATCTCGAAGGCCTCTCGAATCTGGAACTCCCGACCGATCGACCGCGTCGCGCCGGTGCTAGCGCCAACGGGGCGCAATTCGTGCTCGAGCTCCCCCAGACGCTGGCTCAAAGCCTGAGAGACCTCGGCCAACGGGAAGGAGCCACCCTGTTTATGACTCTGCTGGCGGGGTTCCAGGTGTTGCTTCACCGGTACAGTGGTCAGCCGGATATCGCGGTCGGGACTCCCATTGCAGGCCGCAGCCGTCAGCACCTGGACTCGATCATCGGCTTCTTTGTGAACACCTTGGTCATGCGCTGCCATCTGTCGGGAAGCCTAGGCTTTCGGGAGACCTTGGCGCGGATCAGGGAATGTGTCCTGGATGCAATGACACATCAGGACCTCCCGTTCGAGAAATTGGTGGAGGACCTCGCTCCGGCGCGCAGTGCCAGCGCCAATCCGCTCTTCCAAGTGATGTTTGTTTTCGAAGCAAATGCCAACGCCCGGACCTCGTTCGCAGGCACACGAGCGAAGTCGATCGTGCTGCCGGTTCCTGGAAGCAAGTTCGATCTGATGCTTTCCGTGGCGGACACAGGGAAACGGCTAACGACCTACTGGGATTACAGCACCGACCTGTTCGATTCCACGACGATCGGCCGCCTGGCGCATCACTTCCAAACGCTGCTGCATTCCATCGTGGCCGACCCCGAACAAAAGGTGGCCAAACTCGCGCTCCTCACCCCGGCAGAGCGCCACCAGCTGCTCTCAGAGTGGAACGCCCCTTCCACCGTGCCGCTTGACAACCGTCGCGTTCACGAACTGTTCGAGGCGCAGGCGATGCGGTCACCGGAGGCGGTGGCCGTGCAATCGGATGATGAATCGCTGAGCTATCGAAACCTCAACGTCAGGGCCAATCAGCTCGCCTGCTACCTGAGGGAGCAGGGCGTCAACCGAGGCACCCTCGTCGGCATCTCAACAGCGCGCTCACTGGAGATGGTGATCAGCGTTTTAGCAATCCTGAAGGCCGGAGGAACCTATGTTCCGATCGATCCTGATTATCCGAATGCGCGGTTGCAGTTCGTCATCGAGGACACGCGGATCCCGATCCTGGTGACACAGGAAAAATGGAAAGGCAAGCTGGGCTCGCTTCCGACCCGCCTGATCTGCCTGGATTCCGCCGCCGACAGCCTGCCGAGCCAGAGCGAAATGAATTTGGCATCCGAAGGAACACCCGCGGACGCGGCCTACGTCAACTACACCTCGGGTTCAACCGGCCGTCCCAAGGGCGTGCTGATCCCCCATCGCGGGATCGTCCGCCTGGTCCAGGGCACGGACTATGTGTCGCTGGGTCCCGAGACAAGGTTGCTCCACGCCTCCCCTCTCTCGTTCGACGCCTCGACTTTCGAACTGTGGGGCACCCTGCTCAATGGTGGCTGCCTCGCGCTCATGGCGCCTGGACCGGCCTCGCTGAGCCACCTGGGCGATGCCATCCAAAAACATCAAATCAACACCCTCTGGCTGACGGCGGGGCTCTTCCACCTGATGGTTGAGCATCAACTCGAGGCGTTGAAGTCGGTTCGACAGCTGATCGCTGGCGGAGATGTTCTCGCGCCCGAACTGGTCCTGAAAGCCCGACGCGCGCTCCCCCATTGCCGACTCATCAATGGCTATGGCCCCACGGAGAACACCACGTTCACATGCTGTCATACCATTGCCAACGAGCAAGAGTTGGCTCACAGCGTACCCATCGGCCGTCCCATACCCCACACGCAGGTCTACATTCTGGATGAGAACCGCGAGCCGGTTCCGGTGGGAGTCGAAGGAGAGCTGTACACCGGGGGGGAGGGTGTGGCGCTGGGCTATCTAAACGAGCCCGACTTAACCGCGGAGCGCTTCGTCCCAGATCCCTTTAGTCCCATACCAGGCGCCCGAATGTATCGAACCGGAGACCGGGCTCGCTGGAAACCCGACGCGACTATCGAGTTCCGTGGCCGTTTAGATAATCAGGTCAAAATCCGCGGGTTCAGAGTAGAGCTCGGAGAGATTGAGTCAGTGCTCGCGAACCATCCAGACGTCACCCTCTGCGCGGTCATCTCGCAGCTCGACACAACCGGAGGACATTGTCTGGCAGCCTTCATTGTCGGGAAGGCGGAAGCCACGATCTCGGAGCATTCACTGCGTGCGTGGCTGGGGGAAAGACTCCCCGACTACATGCTGCCGTCACGAATCGAGTTGCGATCCACCCTACCGCTGACTCCGAATGGAAAGGTGGACCGTAGATCCTTGGCTACTGCGCCCAGAACCACTCAGGCCGCCCCCCAGGGCAGTCCTCCGACAGACCCGCTGGAACTCCGTTTACTGGAGCTATGGGGAAGCGTCCTCCGTCGTGAGGGACTCAGCATCGACGACAACTTTTTCGAGCTGGGCGGACACTCCATGCTCGCGATGCGGCTCTTCTCCGAGCTGGAGCAAACACTCAATCTCAAGCTACCGCTGGCAACCTTGTTTCAAGCGCCAACAATCCGGGGGCTGGCCCGGGTGCTGCGAGATCAGGGCTGGACACCGCCCTGGCAGACATTGGTGCCCATCCAAACCAAGGGAACGCGAGAACCGCTGTTTCTGATCCACGGGGTCGGAGGAAACATCCTCGGATTTCGAGATCTCGCCGTGCACCTCGGCGAAGATCAACCGGTGTTCGGTGTGCAGTCGGTGGGGTTGGATGGCAAGTCCCCTCCGCTCGACCGCGTGGAGCAGATGGCGGAAGCTTATCTGAGGGAGATCCTCGCACTCCAGCCGAACGGGCCCTATCACCTCTGCGGTCTCTCCTTCGGCGGGGTCGTTGCGTTTGAGCTCGCGCAACAGCTGAAGAGGAATGGACATCCGGTGGGCCTCCTGGCGTTGCTCGATACCCACCCGCCGGGCCATGCCGAGTTGCTCCCACTGCGCGAGCGGACCAGGGAACGGATGAGATCTTGGCAGATCCGAGTTCAAGGTCATTTAGGTGAGATCTCGAAGCAGGACGATTGGCGCGCCTATCTGAGAAAAAAATCCAAAACGGCCCAGCGCCGGTTGAAAAGCTGGATCTGGCGGTGGCGATATCAGCGTCAGTCCGACCGAAATCCGGACTTACCGACCGACCTCCGGGATGTCCGCGAGGCCAACACCCTGGCCGCCCGCCGTTACATCACCCTGCCCTATCCCGGCAAAGTAACGCTGTTGCTAGCCGCCGAGCACCCGATGTCCACCAAGGCGGCGCTGCGCCGGATCTGGAGCCGAATCGCGTTAGGAGGATTGGAAGTGTGCGAAGTGCCAGGCGATCATGTCACGCTGATCGAGGCCCCTAACGCCAGAATCCTCGCCCAACAGCTGCGTTCGTGCTTAGACGCAGCCGCCGTCACGAAGAGCCAAGCGGCGGACTCCGAGGGTTAGCCTACGAGTTCGATCTGCGAGCTGCCCCGAGGCAGGGCGAAGCACACGATGATAGACTGATGGTCCCGACACCAGGATCCAGGTTTCAGTTTGAACGGCCCACTCACTTCCACCAAGGGCATCCCGCCCAATGTCGGGACTGAGTTCGCGCCCGCCAGGAATCGCACCGTAAATTGTGAGCAAGCGAAGGGAGCCTGGAAGCGAATGTCCCGCGCGGTTCGAGCGATCTGCGTCAACTCCTTGGCCGCCCAATACCGCGAGATTTCGCTGAGCTTCATCCAGATCAGATGGTCATAGCGTGCTTTCAGCCGACGAACCACCTCTTGAAAGACTTTGAACCCCTGCTCCTCTCCGTTCCAGTAAATGCCTGTCCAATGGGCCAACATCAGCGCAGGTTCGCCCCGGCGAATGATGTCGACCATACGGCCGCTTTGAAGGTCGGCGGTGATAAATTTGTCGGCGCCGCCGGGGGGCGTGTTGTCCCACCCGCCGGTCCAATCCCCCGCACACCCGACAATGCTCACCACGCATCTGGGATCCGATCCATCCAGACCAGACGCATTCTCAACCCGTGGAGCCACACTCTCCTTGCCTTCGCTGTACAGGTGCCGAAAGTAGTGCGGAACTTCCGCCTGATAGACATCACGAACCGATTGGAGAGAGGCCTGCGAAAGCTGAACCAGGGCTTTGCCTCCGAACCCTCCAGGCGTGGTCACCCCTTCACAGGGAAGTCCCACGTTCTTCAAGATACGCAGCGCATAGGCCAGATAGTCCGCAATCTCATCGACACTGCGCCCCGTGGTCCATTCCCAATTCTCCATGAACTTGAGCGAATGGTCGGTGTGAGGATGTCCGGTTTTGGTATCGATCACCCGAGTGTGGGTGACCATTTCCGGGTGGATATCCCAGTTCGGAAGCATCCATTCCCGCACCACCTGGAGACTTTCCTGCAGTTCTCGCTGAGTCCATCCCGGCAACATGCGATCCAACCGACCGACACACGCAGGGAACGGAACGATGCTGTACTTCCCCTTCACCCCCTGGTCGCTGCACCACTCGGCAAACTTGCGAACAAAGCGATCGGGAATCTCGACCGGCCAATCACGCCACTTGCGATGATACACCGCCGCCCCATGTTCCCAGGCTTGATCAAACTGAGGCATCGCAAACCGATTGAGGTTCACCAGGCAGGTGGAGTCATCAATGATCAAACCAACCGGGACCCGACCCTGAGGATTCAGAACAGTCACGTCCCCCCGTGCCGACGACGGACGATCTCCGTTCGATTGCCCAACGACCCGCGGAAGCTGAGAGAGAGCAGCGAGCCCAGCCACCCCACAAGCACCGGATCGCAAGAACAACCGACGGTTTAGGGAAGTCATAGAGACTCTTTAGGTGAAAACCGCCAAAGCATCAACAGGGATTCACAGCAGGCGCAGTCCCTTAGGTGTGATTATAAGTTGGAGGTTACATTGTGCTCCGCGTGACGGGGTAGAGCGAGACTCTGCTCGGGCCCACTCCTGCCCCAGGGTCAGGATAACAAAGGGGCAACCCCAGCAATCCCCCTCGACATATTTCTCTGGTCACCGTCATCGAGATGACCTATCCAGAGATTGAAGTCCCTCGTTATGACACAGCCTGACCAACTCAAAAGTGACTCTCCTCTCAAATGGTCAACCGGAACGGGGGCCGACGTCTGGGCTCTATTTTGCGCCTGCAGGGATGGCGATCTCGATGCCGTCCAAAGGCTGCTCCAGAAGGATCCCACCCTGGTGCGGTGCCACTTTGCCTACCGCAAACCCCTCTACTTCGCCGTCCGGGAGAACCGCATCGAGGTCGCAACGTTTCTCCTGGAACGCGATCCAGATCCAACCGGTCTCGCTTACAATGACAGCCTGATCCAGATCTGTCAGGACCGCGGCTATGCAGCGATGCAGGCGGTGCTGGAACAAAGCTTCGCGCAGCGTCAGGGAGCATCAGATCGGGGGGAGAAGGTAGCCGCGTGCATCCGCACCCGGGATCCAGCGAAGGTCTCCGCTCTCCTGGACGCGGAACCGGAGCTTCTCCACGCGGGCGACGCGCGCTCCAATCAGCCGATTCACTGGGCGGTCATGACCCGCCAACTCAACCTGATCGATGACCTCCTGCAGCGCGGGGCGGACATCCACGCTAAGCGGGCCGATGGCGCTCGTCCCATCCATCTCACAAACGGCGACTATCACTACCGAGGTTGGCGCGATGTTCCCAAAGAAGTTACCACCACCCCGCTGGAAGTCTTGCAACACTTGGTGAGTCGAGGAGCAGAAATGGATCTCGGCATGGCCTGTGCGACCGGAAATTGGCATCGTGTGGAGGAGCTTTTGAACCGCGATCCCAGCGCGGTGAATCGAGTGTCCGAGTATGGCTCGTACTACATCGGCTGTGGTGCCCCCATCAAGAACGCCGCGGCGAATGGCCATCTCGAAGTGGTGAAACTGCTGCTTGAGCGCGGGGCGGATCCGAACCTCCCCGAAGAAGGCATCGCCCCCGACGGACACGCCCTCTACTCCGCAGCCGCGAAAGGTCACCACCAAATCGTTCAGCTCCTCCTGGAGCATGGTGCCCATCCCAACGTTGAAGTGGAAAGCTCCGCCGACACCCTCAGCCGAGTCATTTCCAACCGAGACCTCAAGCTTCAGCAACTCCTCTGCTCCTGGGGTGCGGCTCGGAAGGTCCATCTCCTCGCCTATGACAATGACGTTCCCACCGCCGCGGCAGTCTTCGCCGCGAACCCTGCCTTGGCCAACGATCCGGAGGCGCTGGCCAATGCCGCTTCGGAGGGCCACGAGCCATTCGTGCGACTGATGCTGCGCTACCAACCCGACCTGCCACGGCAGGTTTCCTTTCCCGGCTGGGCGGTCGGTGCCAAGACGCGCGAACTGAATGAGCTGCTCTTCGAGCACGGCATGAACCCCAATGCCACAGACTGGCTGGGGATCACCCCGCTGCATCAGTTCGCGAGAACCGGGGACCTGGAAAAAGCCACCCTCTTCCTTGACCATGGAGCAAACCTCGAAGCACGCGACGAGGACATCTGCTCCACCCCTTTGGGCTGGGCCGCAAAATTCGGACAGAAGGCGATGGTGGAATTACTTCTGAGCCGAGGCGCCAAACCGGAGCTTCTCGACGATCCTCCCTGGGCTACGCCGCTGTCTTGGGCCAGACGCCGGGGACACTCAGAAATTGCGGCACTACTGAATAGAACTGCAGCGCAGTAGGATGTTCAACGTTGACAGCCCCTCATCGGGCTCAAACCTCCTTGGGCAACTGAGCCCAGAGCCCTTGTGCGGGACCCACTTGTGGAACCATCAACTCTATCGCGGGTCGACAGAGCCGACGGCTAGCCGATTCTCAGTCCCAGTTGGCCACGAGCTCGTAGGCTTTGGTCACCTGGTCGGGGCTGCCGAGGAAATCAAACTTGAGCTTCCCGGATTTGCGGGTGACTTCGACTCGGATGGAGTCGAGCCCGCTGTTTTTCATACGCAGGCGAAGTTGCTTCTGAACTTCGCGGATCCCATGCTGCTGCAAACTATTGTTCATGGTCCAGACTCAACGGTTACCAGGGACAAAGCAACAGGCAATTTTCACCATAAAACTTGCCGCTTCACAGGTGGGCGGACCTCAGGTAGATTCCGATTCTTACCCGCCAGCCAACTGGCGGGAACGACTCTTAACCGTAACGATACAAAGACTATGGCACTCCGTTTAGGCGACGAAGCTCCGAATTTCACTGCGGATACAACCGAGGGAAAGATTGATTTCCACCAATGGCTCGGCGGCAGCTGGGGCATCTTGTTCTCCCACCCGGCCGACTTCACCCCGGTGTGCACCACCGAACTGGGCGCAGCGGCCAAGCTGAAGCCGGAGTTCGACAAGCGCGGCGTGAAATGCATCGCCATCAGCGTTGATCCGCTGTCCGCTCACCAAGGTTGGATCCCGGACATCAACGAGACGCAGCGTTGCAGCATGAACTTCCCCATTATCGCGGATCCGGACCGCCAGGTCTCCTTGATGTACGACATGATCCACCCCAACGCCGATGCCACCTTCACCGTCCGCTCGGTGTTCATCATCGGACCGGACAAGAAGGTGAAGCTGACTCTCACCTACCCTGCCTCCACCGGACGCAACTTCCTGGAACTCCTGCGCGTGATCGACTCTCTGCAGCTAACCTCGAAGTACAAGGTCGCGACCCCGGCGAACTGGGAACACGGCCAGGACTGCATCATCACCCCCGCGGTAAAGGATGCCGAGATCGCCGCTCTCTTCCCGAAAGGTGCGCGTCACGTGAAGCCGTACCTGCGCTATACCCCGCAGCCTAACGCCTAGTCGTCAGGTTCACGCATCATCCCACGTTGAACGACTGAATCGAGAACCGAACCGCCCCTCCATTATGAACTCAGCTAAATCACTGAACCGAAGACAGTTTATCCATCGCACCGGCGCCGGAGTGGCGTTGTTCAACATCCTCCCTGGAACGATCTTGAACGGTGCGAAGGCGCCTGGACCCAACAGCAAGCTTAACATCGCGGGCATCGGTATCGGCAGCCGCGGAGGAGCCGATGTCGGTGAAATCGCCGGATTGGGTCACAACATCGCGGCACTGTGCGATGTGGACGAGAAGTATGCGGGCAAGGAATTTTCCAAATACCCGAACGCCAAGCGGTTCACAGATTACCGGGTGATGCTGGACAAGATGGGGAAAGAGATCGACGGGGTGATCATCGGCACTCCTGACCACACCCACGCCGTCATCGCCATGGAAGCCATGAAGCGCGGCAAGCACGTCTTCTGCGAAAAACCGCTGACCCACACGGTCTACGAGGCTAGGAAACTGATGGCCGCCGCCAGCAAGTACAAGGTGGTGACGCAGCTGGGCAACCAGGGGCATTCCAGCAACTCGATTCGTCGGCTCTGCGAATGGGTCTGGGCCGGAGCGATCGGCAAGGTCCATACCGTCCATGCCGGCTGTGACGCCTTCAAGAACGTCTATTGTCAGATTCCCAACCTAGGCAAGGTGGGTGAAAAACACGAAGTTCCCAAGGGCCTGGACTATGATCTGTGGGTGGGACCGGTGGAATTCAAACCCTACTCTCCGCTGTGGGTTCCCTGGAATTGGCGCGGATGGATGCATTTCGGTGGCGGCGTGATCGGTGACTGGATCTGTCACGTGGTCGATCCCGCGTATTGGGCGCTCGACCTAGGGGCTCCCACCAGCGTCACGGCGGAGGTTACGAACTATGACCCCGTCAAGCAGGGCTTAACCTATCCCTCAGGGACTCGAATCACGTTTGAGTTCCCTGCCAAGAAGGATCGCGGCCCGGTTAAACTGGTCTGGCACGACGGAAACACCACCATACCGAAACCAGCGGACTTCCCGAATGACGAAAAGGTTCCGGGAACTGGAGCCATTCTCTTTGGCGACAAGGGCATGATCGTCCATGGCTCCCACGGCGGTTCAGGCTGCCACCTGCTGCCCGAAGGCCTGATGGATCAGTACTCAGGTAAGAATGCGCCTCCCGAGAAGATCGCCCGGGTAAAGGGCCACGGCTGGGATTGGATCGACGCGATCCAAAACGGACGCGCCGCTGGCTCGGACTTCGACTACGGCGGTCGGCTGACCCAGGTGGCTTTGCTCGGCCTGATCGCGATCCGGTATCCCGGCCAGACGCTCCTCTGGAATGACAAGGTCATGAAGTTTACCAACCACAAGGAAGCCAACACCTGGCTCCGCTCCGAATATCGATCCGGTTGGAAACTGTAACAGAGGTCTACCGCACTCCAAACCTGACGGCGGTCACTGGAGCAGGGCTCCGTAACTTCCGCGATCGGAGATCCGCTGCGCCAGGTGGCGCCGGAGGGCGACGCTATTGATCGGAGTCCAGCGCAAGAGCCGTCGCACCATCCCGAGATGCGTGCGAAGCTCGTCGCCCTCGGAAATCGCGGCCAAGGCCGTCTTGGCATTCTGCTCCATCCGCATCGCGCTCTCGTTGACAAAAACCATCGCCAGGCTCGCCATCGACCCGGTCGCCGCGCCGCGCGAGCGCGTTTTCAACACCCTCAACACCGCGCTCTCGCCTAGGAAGAGATCGATGATCAGGTCGCTGAGAGCCCCCAACACCTCCTGCTGCTCCAGCAACTTGTCTCCGAAGCGCTGATGCGCAACTCCTGAGAGAAAGAGCACCAACCGTTTGGCATTGCCTAGGAAGGCCCGGGCGTTGGCCAGCTCGTCCGAACTTTCTTCCCACGGGCTGTAATCCAACATCTCTTTCGCCACTTTGGTGATGGCCTGCATCAGGGGAAAACGCCCCTTCTGCGCCCGCCTCAGGAGGGATCCCGGGATGAACAAGCGATTGATCTCGTTGGTGCCCTCAAAGATTCGATTGATGCGTGAATCGCGGTAACCCCGCGCGGCCGGAAACTCTTCGGTATAACCATAGCCCCCGTGCACCTGCAGCATCTCATCCGCCACGAAGTCCAGGGTCTCGCTGCAGGCCACCTTCAGAATGGAACACTCCAGCGCGAACTCATCCAAGCCGCGCGGATAACCCGGCGACATGGAGCTGATCAGCTCGCCCCCGTTCATCACTTCGTCAATCATCCCGGCCGTGCGATAAACCGCACTCTCAGCCGCGAAGACCTGGGCCGCCCCTTCCCCGATCTTGTGCTGGATCAAGCCGAAGGAGGCGATGGGGCGTCCGAACTGGGAACGCTCCGAGGCATACTTGGCTCCCAATCGGAGCAGATCCTTCGCAGCGCCCACCGCACCAGCACCCAGGCCAAAGCGACCAAAGTTGAGAATGTTGAAGGCGATGTAGGCCGCCTTCCCCACCTCCCCCAACACGTTCTCGACCGGCACCTGGACATCCTCCAGGATAATCCGGCAGGTCGAGGATGTCTTGAGTCCAAGTTTGTGCTCCTCTTTGCCGGTCGACACTCCGGCGAACGAACGTTCAACCAAGAAAGCCGTAACATGCTGTCCGTCTACCTTGGCGAACACAGTAAAGAGGTCGGCCCATCCCCCGTTGCTGATCCACATCTTGGTGCCGTTGAGAACGTAGTGTTTGCCGTCGGCGGACAGCACAGCCTTGGTGCGCATTGCGAGGGCGTCGGATCCGGAGGAGGGCTCGCTCAGGCAATACGCGGCCATCCATTCGCCCGTGGCGAGCTTGGAGAGATACTTCTCCTTCTGGTGCGCGGTTCCAAAATAAACCAGGGGCTGCGTGCCGATCCCACTGTGGGCGCCGCAGGTCACTCCGAAGCCACCCAGGCGGGTCAACTGTTCAGACACACCGATGCTGGTGGTTTTGCCCAGCCCCAGGCCGCCGTGCTCCTCAGGGACTTCGATTCCCAGAAGTCCGATCTCCCCGGCCTTCTTGAAGAGTTTGACCGCCAGACCAGGCGACTGGTGCTCCAGTGCGTCCAGCTGCGACAGCACATCCTTGTCCATAAACTTCTGCGCCGTCTCCGCCATCTGGCGCTGGTCAGAGGTGAGATCCTCGGGTGTGAAGACCTTCGACGGATCGGTGTCCTGAAGAAGAAAATTTCCACCCACCAAATGGGGCGCCAATGTTTGTAGTTCGCTCATAGCTCGTAACAGTTTCCCAAATCTAGTCCCAGTTCAAACCGGAGCCGCTCTCGGGCTCCACCGCTCATCCGTTCCTCCGCCTGCTAAAATCCCATCTGCTCCGCCAACAGCTCAGCCACATCCCGAACTCGGGCCTCGGTGCCCTTGCTGGCGACACCGTCCGACATCATGGTCAGGCAGAACGGACACCCCACCGCGACGGTCGAAGCCCCCGTGCCCAAGGCCTCCTTGGCTCGCTCGCCGGAAACGCGCTGGGAGGGATTCTCCTCCATCCACATGCGCCCCCCGCCGGCACCGCAGCAAAAGGTCTTTTCCCGACAACGCGACATTTCCCGCAGCGGGCCAGCCTTCCCCGCCGAAAGCACCGCCCCCAGAACCGCGCGAGGGGCGTCGTGAATCCCATTCACCCGCGCCAGATAGCAGGGATCGTGATACGTCACCCCGCCCTGAAGCGGCGAGCTGACACCCTGGGGCAGCTTCAGCCGTCCCTGCTCCAGCAGTTCGGCCAAAAGTTGGGTGTGGTGCCGGACGCGATAGTGACCGCCGAATTGGGGATAGTCCTTGAGGAAGACATTCACGCAGTGGGGGCAATGGGCAACAATGTCGCGCACCTGATGCTTCTTCAGCGTGGCAATATTGGCTTCCGCCAATTCCTGGAATAGGAACTCGTCCCCCAACCGACGGGCGGAGTCGCCCGTGCACTTTTCCTCACCGCCCAGAACGGCGTAATTGACCCCGGCCGCATGCAGCAGTCGGGCCATGGCGCGCGCCACGCGCTGAGCCCGACGGTCATACGACCCCGCACAGCCAACCCAATACAGCACCTCGAAGGAAGGATTCTCCTTCACCGTGGGTATCCGAAATTCACTCGATGAGTCGCTCATGGACAAAAATAAAATCAGGTGGGAGCACCCGGAGTCGTTCCCGGGGCATCTGTCGCGGCGGACTCCATCCAGCGGCCTCGCTCGGAGGGAGGCAACCCCCACGGGTTTGCACTCGACTGCATGCGGCGCAAGGCCACCGCAGCTGTTCCGCTCAGACCGCCCTCCGCGACGAGGTGACGCCGCATATCAATGATCAACCGGACCGGGTCGATACGAACCGGACAAACGAACGCACACGCATTGCACGCGGTACAGGACCACAGGGTCTCGGCCGCAATTACCTCGTGAACCGAGGTCGCTGGAGCATTCCCGACGATGCCCGACATGATGCCCTTGAGGTCCTGAACTACTTTCTTCGGCGACAGCGGCTTCGCGGTAGCGAACGCCGGACAAGCCTCTTCGCAGCGCCCACACTCCATGCAGGCATCCAGGCTGAGTAACTGCGCTTGCGTGAAATGGCGAATCTCGCTCACCCCCATCCGCTCCGTCTTTTCCATCTCCTCCACGGTGATAGGAACCAGTTCCCCGAGGGCAGGCTTGGTCAGAAAGAGATTCAGCGGACCGGTCACAAAATGAATCAGACGCGTGAACGGGATGCAGGCGAAAAACCCGAACACCAAGATCGCATGGAGCCACCATACGCCCAAATGCCAGGCTCGGGCCTGCGACTCAGTCCATCCCGCAAAACCTGCGGCCACCCACCTTCCCACCGGGGAGCAGGAGGCTCCGAGTCCGGTGGGCTGCTGCCAGGCAATGCGCAATCCCTCCACCCAGTAGCCAGTCACTCCGATGGCGATAAACAAGGCCAGGACCATCCAATCGCTCGGCCGGTGGCCGACACTGGCCGGCCTCCGAATTCGGCGAATCAGAAATCCCATGCAGCCCAGCAAGAACAACAACCCGAACACATCCAATGTGAACTCGTAAATGAGGTAGTAAGTGCCGCGATGAAACTTCAGTCGTTCGGAAACCATCCCCGCCAGGTGATCCACCTCCAGCAGGGTTGTTCCCAGAAAGAGCATGAGAAACCCGGCTACCAGCACGGCATGCGACCAACTGGGGAGCCCGCGGCCGCGGACGCGCTGCTGCCCAAAGCCCTCCACCGCCACCCGACGCAGCCCCGGCTTCCACCGGGCCAGGCGCTCCTTCACGCTTCCCACCAGCAGGCCGCTCAGATCGATCGGCTGACCCTGCCTCCACAGTTGGAAGCGCCTCCAGATTCCAAAACAAAAAACAGCCACCGAAAGCGCGGCCAGAACATAGAACAGCCACTGCGATAACGCGGGAATGTTGCCGAACGTTTCGCGAGTGTAGGTCATGCGCGCTTGAGCTTCTCCATCAACTCGGGCACAGCCTGATACACATCAGCCACCAACCCATAGTCGGCCACCTCAAAGATAGGGGCGTCAGGGTCCTTGTTGATGGCAGCGATCACTTTCGTGTCCTTCATGCCCGCCATGTGCTGGATCGCGCCTGAAATCCCGACCGCTACATAGAGATCGGGGGCCACAACTTTGCCCGTCTGACCAATCTGCAGCGAATTGGGGGTGATGCCCGAATCCACTAAGGCGCGGGAGGATCCCACCGCCGCCCCCAGGACATCGGCGAGTCCGCCCACCAATCGCTCAAAGTCCTCGCTATTCTTCAGGGCGCGCCCGCCCGAAACCACAATCTTGGCCTCGGTGGCATCGGGTCGTCCGGAAGCCTTTCCCTCGCGTGTCACAAAGGCCATCTGTCCCCCTGCGCCAGCCGGCGCGTAGGCGACGGATTCAATTGGGGAAGCGGCGCCGACGGTAGCCGGAGCCGGAAACGCAGCCGCGCGAACCGTAAAGCAACGCTGGGCACCGTCGAGTTGCACCGTCGCAATGATGTTCCCGGCGTAAAGCACTCGACGGTAAACATAGTCTCCCGCACTCGCTTCAAGTCCCACCAGATCACTGAGCATGACCGCATCCAACAGCGCCGCCGCCCGCGGAAGAATGTCCTTGGTGTAGGTGGAGGCCGCTCCCACCACCCAGTCAGCTCCGCGCGCCTTGGCGACGTCCGCAATCAACTGGGATTGCACATCCGCCAGGGGTTCGGCGAGCGACGCGTCATCGGCGACCAGCACACGCTCCGCCCCATAGGACGCCAAGGCGGTCGCCACCGGGCCGATTTGGCTTCCAATGACGAGAATCTCGTAAGTTCCACGCCCCTCCAAAGTCGCTTGACGGGCGAACCCCAAGGCCGAGAGTGTCGCCAGCTTCAACGTGCCGTGATCGTGTTCGGCTAAGACTAGAATTTTAGGCATCTTCTCCTCGTTTCCTTAGATGACCTTCGCTTCCGTGCGCAGCTTGCCAATCAGCTCGTCCACGGTCTTAACCCGCACGCCGGCCTTCCGCTTAGGCGGCGTCTCCAGCTTCAGAATTCGCGTGCGCGACACCGGACTCACGCCCAAATCTGCCAGGGAAACTTCATCCACCGGTTTCTTTTTGGCCTTCATGATTCCGGGGAGGGACACGTACCGGGGCTCGTTCAGACGAAGGTCGGTCGTCAAAATCGCCGGCAAGGCCACCGAGATCGTCTCAATGCCGGCATCCGTTTCGCGCGCGCAGCGTGCCCGACGGTTGCCCTCGATCAGCTCAAGTTTGGAAACAAAAGTCGCCTGACCGATCCCCAGCAGCGCAGCCAGCATCTGGCCCACTTGATTGGAGTCGTCATCTATCGCCTGCTTGCCCATCAAAACGAAGTCAGGCTTCTCGCGCCGATATAC
>JAEUHE010000010.1 GCA_016793885.1 Verrucomicrobiales bacterium | reverse complement strand
CCTAAGCCTTATCCGCTCCTGATGAAACATCGGAGAACGTTTCGCGAAATTTCCCATCGAAACCGATACTACAAAAACAGCGTCTTCGGTCCCAAATACCGCATTTCTTCGAAGCGCTAACTAACTGCCATTCAGGTCTGTTCTCTAGAAGCTCGGTAAAGAAATATCCGAGCCCCGCCCCCTTACACCAACATAAAGGCCGGACAGCTCTTTTAGCCGCAAGAAACGAAAAATGACGAAAAAATCCCGAACTCAGAACATCTTCCGCCCTGAGTCCGTCTGCTTCTTTCGTCTCTTTTCGATTTTTGCGGCTAATCTGGGAGTCCCAGCTCACAGAAGCTCGACATTTTCCGGCCCGGCCGTGAAATGTCGTCGGTTCGCGATTGCCGCGGACCCGGCTGTGCCACGACATGATTCGTTGCTCTCATTGCCAACACGAAAATCGTTTAAAGCGACTGGCTGGCTCGGAGTTGAGCCGGTGCGAAGCTTGTGGGGGAGTTCTGACCTCCGCCATCCCGACGCGTTCTCCCGATTCGGGTCTGGTTCATTCACGCTGGGTTGGGATCGCTTTCGTGTTGGGGCTCAGCGCTTTCGGTTGGGCGGCCACCTTGCGGCAACGGGAATCCGTCGCGCTCGCAGCCTCCTTGAAGGCCGCTCTCCGTCAAGAGCTTCAGGCGGGTGAAGCGGGCCTCAGATCCCAGACGGAGCAGTGGACACGGATCCAAACTGAACGGGAGGCGGAGGAGGCGCGCCGGAGAGCGGAGCCTCCGATCGTTTCCGGTCAGGCCGTCGAGCTGCAACGGGATCGAGAATGGTCCTTGCGGCAGGCCCACGATGCGGCGGTGGCCGTGTCACCCCTCGAGCAGAAGCTGGTTCGCATGCGGGCACTAGGCTTGAGTGAGGGACTTTCCGACGACCAGGCGCTGCTCGAACTGGCGCGATTGGCGGCGCCCGCAGGCTCGCGGTTGGAGGTGGTTCAGGAGGGTGGCGGATACCTGCTTCGGGTGGCCTTCTCAATGGCTGTCTTGGCCCCGCAGGAAGGAGGAGCCTCCACTCAGCACCGATCCGTGGCGAGCTTGAAACAGGAGGTGCGGGAGATTTCTGCCCGAATCGTGAGGGAGTTGATGGACGCCGGTGACACGCGGGGGCTGAAGCGGTTAACCGTCTCTTGTAATCGAGCCATCCGGCAAAACCTCATTCCTTCCGCCGCGACCCCCGAGGAGCGGGCGCAGCTTCTGGCCAAATCGAAGCTGCAGATGCGACGGATCTACCGCATAGGCATCGACCGTTCGCAGGTCTCCGGAGTGGCCGATTGGCGCACCATCCCGCTTTCCCGAGTATTGAGCCTGTTGCAAGTGGAGCACGATGCGTTCGACGATCTCGTGATCGAACCTCTGGGAGACAGTGAGCTACCCAAGCTCGATCCCGAATCGCCCTTGGAGTTTTAGCCATGACTACCTTGCGTACCTTCCTGGTTTGTCTGGTGTTGTTCGGCTGCTTCGGAGCGGGCTGGATTCGGTGGGATGCGCGGATGGACGAACGGGATGCCCAGGCGCGTCGAACGTTCGCCCTGGAGAATGAGCGCCAAGCCATGGACCTGGCGGTTAAGCGCGCCGAACACACCCAATTCCTGGAACGCCAGCAGTCGCTGCGCGAGCAGGAGTCCAAGGCCCGGCGGCTCGAGCAGTTGGGTGGCGCGGTCTCCGCCGCTCTGAAGGACCCCGACGCTGGGATCGCGGAGACGATTGAGGCCGTGGCGAGAGCGGTCGTTCCGAATGCGGAACAGGTGGTGGTGCGAGTGGACCGCTTTGTGGAATTTCAACTGACGTTGGAGCTGGCCGGCCCGGCCAGTCAGGCGCAGCTTGCAGCCTGGAGTCGCGACCTCATCCTACCCCTCTCGCGCTACCTCCACGCGGTTCGCTTCGTGACTGCGGGTGCTGTGGTCGGGCAGCTGGATCGACCCGCGATCGAAGAGGTGCTGCGGGTGCAGGAGGGAGGAGGCGATATTCTTGCCTTGGTTCTCCAGCTTCTCCCGCCTCCGACCGAATCGAGCGCTACGGCCCGTGTGCCCAGCGCCGCTCCGGCAGCGCCGACCGTCGCACCTCGGACTCCTTCGCAAGAGGCGGAATCTGAACCGGCGATACGGGTCAATCGGGAACTGGCTGAAGCGGTGCAAGCCCACTCCAAGGAGTTTGCTGAGGGGTTGCGCGACATCTACGACACGGTGGATCGGCTGGGTAGGGAAGGGCCGGCGGGGGTGAATTCGACCCGTGAAACGGTCCAACGGTTTAGGGAACGGTTGCCGATGATTCGGGCATCGCTGGTCGACCCTGCGAGCGAGCTGGATCGGAGGCTGACGGAAGCGGGGGTGGACGAGGTGTATCGTCGTGCGGCCGTTCGGACCCTGCGCCGAGACTCACCTTCGACGCGGGACGGCGAACGAATGATTGCCCAGGTTCGCAAGTACTGTGATGTTCTGCTGCACTTTCTTGACACGATGGACAAGCATCGGGCGGGTTGGACCGTGCTGCCGGAGTTGCGTCGCATTCAATTCTTGGACAGCGAGCTTTTTGAGGTGTATCGGGAGGTGGCATCGGTGTGTGAGCGAGAGCAGAAAGAGACCCAAGCCGCCATCGTCCGATGGCAGGCGGGCATGAAGGCTGAAGTGCCGCGAGCGCCCTCCCCGTAAAGCGCTATTGCCCACGGAACACGCAGATCACACGGAGGGGAACTCGATTCAGACCTGGAAGAGAATGGGTTTTCTGCTTCCTTGGTTCTCCGCGTGGTCCGCGTGTATCACATTCCCCTTCATTTTCAACAGCTTCCACCTCGACATTGGCATCCGAATCGCTTAGGTTACTTCCAGATAACGGTGTGACTGAGGAAGTTGAAATCCCCCGGATAGGATTTAGCCTTGGCCGAGTGGTGTCTTGGGCAGGGCGGGGGCGGGCGGCGTAGCGCCGTAAGGAGTAGGGATGGTGGTGCGAGTGGGCATCGAAGAGTGCCAATCAAGAAATGGGGTTAGCGTTGTCTGAACCCCACGGGCGGCAGCCTTTTCCGTTTTTCTGAGGATTGCACATTGCGAATTGTTCATTGCTCATTTTCCATTGCGGAGATCAGCAACTCAGCACTCATCACTCGTGTCACTCGTCACGCCCTAACCCGGAACCTCGCAGGGGTTCCCAGACATTAGCCGGGCGATCGTAGATCCCCGGAGCGTGGGATAGGATCTCGGAGCACCCCGTAGGGCGTGCCGTCTGAGTGATGAGTGATGAGTGACGAGTGACGAGTGACGAGTGACGAGTGACGAGTGACGAGTGACGAGTGACGAGTGACGAGTGACCAAGGTGTCCGGCAGGGCTGTAAGAGACGCTTGTCCCGACGGCGCTGCCAGCGTAGGCGGAACGTGAGGAGTCATTCCCCCAAATGTGCAATCTGAAATGAGCAATGAACAATGTGGTCCGTTTACTCATAACTCATAACTCATAACTCATAACTTATAACTTATAACTTATAACTTATAACTTATAACTTATAACTGCCCAGCCTCAGCCCCGCAGCCGGCGGAGGGGCTTTCCCCTACACCGAATCTAGCGGGCTTCGAACTCCGAGGCCGGGCTTTTGCATCACGTGGGTGTAGATCTGGGTCGTCGCGACATCTTGATGCCCGAGTAGTTCTTGAATGGTGCGCAGGTCGTAGTTCGCTTCGAGTAGATGAGTGGCAAAACTATGTCGCAGCGTATGGCAGCTGATTTTCTTCGGGATGCCTGATAGACGCACCGCAGCCTTCATCGCTCGTTGGACCGAGCTTTCATGAATATGATGCCTGCGGATAAGTCCGGTGCGCGGATCCTTGGAAAGTTCTTGAGCGGGGAACACATATTGCCAAGCCCACTCCTTCGGTGCTGCCGGATACTTTCGTGCGAGCGCGTGGGGTAAATAAACTTCACCAGCGCCCTGGGCTAGATCCTGATCGTGGAGATGCTTCGCTCGCGTCAGTTGCTCTTGGAGAGGTGTCTTTAGGGACTCGGGGAGCATGGTTACCCGGTCCTTGGAACCTTTGCCATCTCTAACGGTGATCTGAGCGCGGGCTGGATCCAGGTCTTTAACGCGCAGCCTTAGTGCCTCCAGCAGACGCATTCCAGTTCCGTAGAGTAGGCGGAGAACGAGTTGGTAGTTGGGCGGAGCGCAAAGCAGCAGATGAGTAGCCTCCGGTTTGGTGAGGACGACCGGGATCCTTTGGTTCGGGTTGGCCTGGCGCCATTCTCCGATATCTCCGAGAGGCTGGAGAAGGACATCTCGGTAGAGAAACACCAGGGCGTTCAGAGCTTGAGCTTGGGTAGCTGGCGCGACATTTTTCTCCGAGGCGAGGTGAGAAAGGAACATGGCCACCTCGGGGCCGCCCATCTCCTTAGGGTGCTTTTTGTCGTGAAAGACGATGAACTTTCTGATCCAAAACAAGTAGGATTGTTCGGTTCGTATCGAATAGTGATAAAACCTAAAAACCTCGCGACATTGGTCCAAGAGTCGCATTTTTGGGTTAGGGATAAATTTTTCGCGTGCACGGTTGTCCTTCGAGCTCTCGTGTGAATCCTCCATGCACGCGAGGTTGCGACGAACGAAGGCGTTGTGCAAGCCAAACATGAAAATCAAAGCCAGAGTCCCCGTCGCGAGGGTACCTGCGCTTGAGCCTCACGGCAACTTGTGCCACATTCTGCCAATCATAGATAAATCGGCGATCCTGTGGCCACGAACCAGTAATGGGACCAATCACGACGCAATGTACCTTCCAATATATAATAACGACGCAATACTCCGGCCGTTAATAGATAAACCGGCACGGGGTGTTGCCATTCAAGAACAATGTTCGGCTGAAGAATGAAAACCCGCTGTAACAAATGTGACGCAGAGATATTGCTGATGACATCGGACCGGAATGCCGGCATGTGCGAGGTCTGTGGCCGTACCGCCAAGGCAGTACGGTGGCGACGATCCTCTCAGTTCATTTGGTTTTGCTTGGTTCTTCCGGCTTTGCTGATTGCACTGGTGACTTGGCAGTTATTCCTACAGGAATGGAAGTGGGCGTGGGGTTTGGTTGTCTTGCTCCCACTCCTGTTTAACAATCTCAGGCTACGCAGCTCTACCGCGCGACCTGGATGTTGAGCACGATGCGGGCACAGCCAGCAGAAATGCCGAACCAGGCTACTCCAGTGAACGCGCCGACAGCATCCAGATTTCAGGTTCAGCGTCCATACCGGCGCGTCCCTGAGTAGTTTCGTTGGGTGAAGCATGCGTAGCCGCTACCGAGTCCTCAGGTGGACCCTAGCTGTTTGTTTCACATTGGGGGCCGCCTACCTAACCGTCTTTGGCTTTTGGTGGTGGGGGTGTCCGAGAGAGGAACAGGATATATCCGGTGTTTCAGTTCGCGTCGTCGCGTGCCGCTCTTGGACGACGCCATTAGGATCGGAGGGCTTGTGGCGGCCGGCATTTTGGTTGGTCTACGTGGCGGGATACCGGCCTGTGGGATTCGCACCCCAGCTCGAGGGTGATGTCTCCTACTGGGCGCGGACCCGCACCCAACCATGAGCTCCACACGAACCGCCGCCACGCGACTCGTTTTCGTATCCACCGGCTTGATTGGACGTTGGATTCGCTGTCAGTGGTCGATTCCGGCGGCGGTCGGTGAGCAGTTTCGTTAGGCGTCGTCACGCAGGTACCGAGTGAAAGCCACCATCCAGTATATCGTGCAGACCCGATTGCCTGACGGACGCTCAATTACCGCAGCCAATCTCGACGTGCCGTGGATGGATCTCGCTCGACACGACGCAGAGCTGCCGCGTCCGTCCGACTCGACTGGTCAGTTACGCGTGCGTATCACCCGCAGGGACGGTGCAGTGACCGAGACGTTTGCTCGGCTTTCAGGCATTTCACTTGCAGCCACAGGCGAGCCGCCCGGAAGACTTTTGTTCGACGACCTCTCACCAGACGACGCACCGGTGGGCAGCCAAGTTTTACTGCTTGGATATGAGACTTAGCAACGACGAAACGCCTAACCAGCCCGATCGAGGACAACCCCGACCAGCCCTTGGATTTGCTGAGCCCGCCATGACCATTTCAACCTTTATCAGACTTGCCGATCGTCACCTCACAGGTCGGGGTGCCTCATCGGGAGGTCGTTAGCCTGCATAGCCACACCCTATGAGTATCGAAGCCAGCTACCGACGCATCACGCCGCAAGATTTCGCCCGACTCCAAGACGACGCGAAAGCCGCAGAGTCTTTCTTTGGCACGAGTTTGGAGGATTTGGACGACCCTGAGAAGTTGACGGCCCAGATGCAGGAGCGAGACAGCAGCGACCGCTACCTCGGCATCGGCACTGACTGGCACGCGCTCCACTTCTTGCTCACAGGCGATGGCGAGTTGAAGCCTCACCCGCTGCCGCCACCGCCGCTTGGGAATGTTGTGCAGGGAGGCACAGAGACACAGTGGCCTTGCACATACGGACACGTTCGGTCTCTTACGCGAGATGAGGTTCGCGCGGTTGCAGATGCATTGAGCAGAATTTCAGTTGCCGAGATGCGTTCTCGTTTCAGCGTGGCGACTTTCAATGCGGCGCAGGTTTATCCTCACGGCAGGCGAGGGTGCTGGACTGATGAGGAGGCAGAGTCGGTGTTTGAGATTTATCCGCGAGTCGTAGAGTTTTTCCAGTTAGCGGCTCGCGATGGAGACATGATTTTACTTTCATCAGATTGAGATATGCAGGCTAACCAGCCCGATCGAGGACAACCCCGACCAGCCCTTGGATTTGCCCAGCCCGTCATGACCAGTTTAACCGCAGTCAGACTTACTGATCGTCACCTCACAGGTCGGGGTGCCTCATCGGGAGGTCGTTCGGCCTGATCACTATGAGGTCAAGAGGTATACTACACTCACATTGGGTTTCGTTTCTTTTCCTATGCCCTGCGATTGTGCTGTTGGTTCTCCATCGCCAAATAGGTTTTTCGGACGCACTGAACGTAGCCACGCCACCGGGGGAACGTGAGGCTCGATTGTTCAATTGGTTGCTGGTTTTGGTGTTTTCCATCGGCGTTGTATCTTTCATTTGCCACACCTTTGTTCTTTTGAATCAGGGATGGCGCTTGGTCTTTATCAAACTCATTTGCTTGGCGGTTTATTGGTCCGCGTTCCTGATGCTGGCGTGAGGTCACGGTTGGCCGAACCAGATCGTCGATCGAACCTCCGCCATCTCGGGGAGTTTGGACATGATTTCACTCACTACATCATCCGCTTCGTTGATCGCCGCTTTACGGCGGCGGTCGCTCACGATTGGTCGTTAGGCCACTGCGTACGCCATTACCATGAAGAAGCTCGCCTCACTGCCGGTTTGGCAGCAGTATGCGCTGGGTGCTTCGTACCTTCTTCCGTGGATTGCATTGGGAGTATTTGGCACCGATATGCTTCCCGAGGTATGGCGCTTTCAGGCTTGGCCAGAGAGCATTCGCATCATCTCGAGTGTGCTCTTTGGAATCTTCCTCATTGCTGACACAGTGTTTGCTTTCTGGTATTTGTTTTCCCGATCACATGACGAGGTGGTCTAACAAGAATGCGAAGTAGGCAGGAGCGCAGAGACAGTGGGTGGCTGAGTTAACTGTTTAGGAACGAGCGCTACTGCTTACATCGCGTGTTGGAGGGAGCCGCGTCAGGGGACGCAGGCTATAGGAAGAGTAAGGGGTC
>JAEUHE010000009.1 GCA_016793885.1 Verrucomicrobiales bacterium | reverse complement strand
ACCGGACGGTGAGGGTGGATCCGGTGGCCAACCAATCCGGAACCGCGCAGGTGACCCTGACAGTGAGTGACGCGAACGGAGGGACGGCTACCCGATCGTTCACGCTGACGGTGACGCCGGTGAACGATCTGCCGACCATTTCGGCGATTGGCTCGCCGACCATCGAGGAGGACGAGACGACGGGTGCGATCCCGTTCACGGTGGGGGACATTGAGACTGCGGCGGGCGCGTTGACGCTGCAGGCGACCAGTTCGAACACGGGCCTGCTGCCGGTGAACCGGATTGAGTTTGGCGGCGGTGGAGCCAACCGGACGGTGAGGGTGGATCCGGTGGCCAACCAATCCGGAACGGCGCAGGTGACCCTGACGGTGAGTGACGCGAACGGAGGGACGGCTACCCGATCGTTCACGCTGACGGTGACGCCGGTGAATGATCTGCCGACCATTTCGTCGATCGGCTCGCAGACTATCGAGGAGGACGAGACGACGGGGGCGATCCCGTTCACAGTGGGTGACCTTGAGACTTCTGCTGGTGCGTTGACGGTGCAGGCGACCAGCTCGAACACGGGCCTGCTGCCCGTGAACCGGATTGAGTTTGGCGGCGGTGGGGCCAACCGGACGGTGAGGGTGGATCCGGTGGCCAACCAATCCGGAACCGCGCAGGTGACCCTAACGGTGAGGGATGCGGATGGAGGCAGAGCTTCCACGTCGTTCACGCTGACGGTGACGTCGGGGAATGATTTGCCGACCATTTCGTCGATCGGCTCGCAGACTATCGAGGAGGACGAGACGACGGGGGTGATCCCGTTCACGGTGGGGGACCTTGAGACTTCAGCGGCAGCGTTGACGGTGCAGGCCACCAGCTCCAACACGGGCCTGCTGCCCGTGAACCGGATTGAGTTCGGCGGCAGCGGGGCCAGCCGGACGGTGAGGGTGGATCCGGTGGCCAACCAATCCGGAACCGCGCAGGTGACCGTGACGGTGAGAGATGCGAATGGAGGCAGCGCCTCCACGTCGTTCACGCTGACGGTGACGCCGGTGAATGATCTGCCGACCATTTCGACCATCGGTTCGCAGAGCGTGGACGAGGGCGAGACAGTCGGACCCATTCCCTTCTCGGTGGGCGATGTGGAAACGTCGGCGAGTGCATTGACGGTGAGAGCGACGACGTCGAATCCCGGGTTGGTGCCCGTTTCCAGGATTACCATCGTCGGCAGCGGGGCCGATCGGACTGTAACGGTGGTGCCGTTGCCCACCCGGTCGGGGACCGTGCAGGTGACCCTCACGGTGACCGATGCGAACAGTGGGGTCGCGAGCACGACATTCGCGGTGGTGGTCGACGAGGTGAATGACCTGCCGACCATCACCAGCGTGGCGACGCAATCGGTTGACGAGGATGGCACGGTTGGTCCGATCCCGTTTACGGTTGGAGATATTGAAACGGCGGCGAGCGCATTGACGGTGAGAGCGACCACCTCGAATGTGAATTTGGTGCCGGTGTCCAGAATCGTGATCACCGGGAGCGGCTCCGATCGGACGGTTACGATAACGCCGACGGCCAATCAGTTTGGAACCGCTGACGTCACCTTGACCGTGACGGACGAGGAAGGGGGGACCGCGAGCCGCACCTTTACTCTTACGGTCAACCCCGTCAACGATTTGCCGACCATCTCGAGCATTGGTGCGCAAGCGATTGATGTGGACGGAACCGCCGGTCCCATCCTGTTCACTGTCGGGGATGTTGAAACCGCGGCGAACGCATTGACGGTCAGCGCGAGCAGTTCAAATACCGGGCTGATTCCGGTCAGCAACATTGTCCTCTCGGGGAGCGGAGCGACTCGCCGGGTGACTGTTAGGCCGACGGCCAAAGTAGCGGGGGCGGCGCAGGTCACGCTGACCGTTTCGGACTCCACCGGGGGAACCTCGGATTCCAGATTCATTGTCACCGTTGGCGATGTGAACCCGATTCTAGTCGAAAACTCACTGCCTGGGACCCCCGTGAGGGAGTGGAACCCCGACAGCTCCGTTCCGACCATCCGTGGATTCACCGACGAGGTGAGCGTCAATAAAGGAGGGGCGGTCACCTTTTATATCCAGACCCCGGATGCGGCCGGGGTCACCTACGATCTGGTAGTCTACCGGCTGGGCTACTATCAGGGATTGGGCGCGCGTGAGGTGGCGCGGTTTACGGGTGTCTCAGTGGATCAGCCAACATGCCTCGAGTCGCCCACGCCCTCGCTGGATCCGGCCACGGACGCCACGGTTTTTCCCCGTTTGATCGATTGCGGGAACTGGAATCCCACCTGGACCTGGAACACACCGACGAACCTGGTGTCCGGCCTGTTCATGGCCCGGGTTGAGCGCCGTGACACTCGAATCTCCTGTGGGATCTTCTTTGTGGTACGGGACGACACCCGTAACTCTGACATTCTTTTGCAG
Source organism: Verrucomicrobiales bacterium (assembly GCA_016793885.1). NCBI lineage: Bacteria > Pseudomonadati > Verrucomicrobiota > Verrucomicrobiia > Verrucomicrobiales > Verrucomicrobiales bacterium. The sequence goes on along the minus strand of JAEUHE010000009.1, from coordinate 68,299 downwards.
ACCTGCGACACGAGTTGGCAGGCCTACAACTATGGCCCCGCCTACTACGGGGGGAGCATACCTGCCAAGCGCACGATGGACGGACATAGTGTGCATGACTTCTTCAACCCGCGCGCCTACAAGGTGTCCTATCGTCGGCCCCATCTCTGGGCACTGACCAACATGGCTCCCCCGCATACGGAAATCGTGGGGGACAACACGGTTGGCGCCGTGCTGAGTTATGGCGAGGAATACCCCTTGATCCGTTTCCTGGAGGCCAACGGATTTGACGTGGCGTACACCACCGGGCGTGACAGCGATCGGAGAGGCGAGCTGATTCGGAACCATCGGATGTTCATGACGAGTGGTCACGACGAATACTGGTCCTTGCGGCAGAGGCAGCATATTCAGGCCGCGCGGGATGCCGGTGTGAATCTGGCGTTCTTTTCCGGCAATACCGCCTATTGGAAAATTCGATGGGAGGACGACCATCACACCATGGTGGTCTACAAGGAGCGGCTGGGCCTGAAACTGGATCCGCTTCCCGGTGTGACCACGGGGTCATTTCGCGATGAGACATTTGGCCCGCCACGATACGATGGGGCGGCGCCGGAGAATGAGCTGAATGGCTTGCTCACCACGCAGACGTCCTTCGTCGAGCGGTCGCTGCGAGTCCCCGAGGCGGACGGCAAGCTTCGCTTTTGGAGAAATACCTCGGTGGCATCCCTGCTTCCGGGCCAAGCGGCAACGTTTGACGGTCTGCTGGGCTACCAGCTTGACGGCGACGTGGACAATGGGTTTCGTCCTTCCGGGCTTTTCCATCTCTCGACGACTGAGGTTACGGACCAGGAGGACTCTGATTACGAGTTGGGCAACTCGACCATCCCACACCACATGTCGTTGTATCGGGCTGCGAGCGGGGCCTTGGTCTTTCACGCTGGCACCATGCGGCTTCAGCGGGCGCTTGCCGGCTATTACAACCAAGCTCCGGCTCCCCCGGACGCGCGGCTTCAGCAAGCGATCGTCAACCTCTTTGCCGACATGGGCGTCCAGCCTGCGGGCCTCCAGGCCGGGCTAAAGGTGGCGACACGATCCACCGACCTCACTGCGCCCACCGCTCGGGTCATCGACCCTCGGGGAGGGAGTTGCGCCAAAATCGAGGACACCGTGGTGGTTTCCGGCTCGGCTGCCGATGTTGGCGGAAGAGTGGCCGCGGTTGAAGTGTCCACGGACGGCGGACAGAGCTGGCATCCGGCCAGCGGCCGCGAATCCTGGACATACTCTTTCACACCTTGCAATGCAGGGCTGTATTCCATTCGTGCGAGGGCGGTGGATGATTCGGGAAATATTGGGCCTGCTTCGTCGAGTCGAGTCCTGAACGTTGGTATTCCAGGTAGTGTGGATTATGTGATCAATGGGAGCTTTGACTGTGGATTCGAAGAGCTCCCGGACGTGGGGCGGAATGCCCGCCTGGGGTTGGGTTGGTTTTACAGATCCGCGTCTGGAGCCGGACTTTCGCTCAACCAGGGGGGGCTCATCTCCGGATGGAACCTCCAGCGTGTGGTGGCTCGGGGGGTTGGCGACGGGATCGGTCAGCACCTGACGTTGGCGCCCGGTCGGGAGTATACCTTCGTCGCGCGAGTCTTCGTCGAGTCAGGACGCGTCGCCGTTAAGTTTGGGCGAGGTGACGAGGCGACCGATATCTTGACGCGTACCACTGACACGGGTAGCTGGCAGACGGTGAGAGCGACTTACGTTCCGGTCCAGTCGGAATGTACGTTCATGATTACCAGCGACCGCGGTCCGGCGACGTTCAAAGTGGACGATGTCGTGCTGACGAGCAGGAGTGATGAAGATTCCTTCACCTCCTCGCTGTCCGCCTTGCCAGGCGGGCTTTTCCAGCTCGAGATTTTGGGTGAGCCGGGATCCACCTGTTGCATTGAGACCTCGACCAACCTTTTGGATTGGGATTTCTTGTTCCTGGCGAATCCCACCAGCGGCCGGACCGTCTACCCAGTTCCTGCGGCACCGAGGATTCCCATGCGCTTCTTTCGCGCTGAGACGCCCTGAGGGGTGTTTGATGCAGTGGTATCGTCAGTTCCCGATGCAATAGAGATTCCGGTTCGAGCGCAGCAGCAGCCGATTACCGTGGAAGGCGGGGCTTGAATTGAAGACCCCGCGACCGGACTCCAAAGTGCTCTCGGCCAGGCGCTGAAACTTCGGCTGAGCGGCAACGGTGACGGTGCGACCCCCTCGACCCGTGTAGTAGATGCGGCCTTCCGCGAGGACTGGAGAGGCGTAGATCTGTCCGGGGGAAGGCTCCAGGCGTTCCTCGTAGACCAGCTCTCCCGATCGAGCGTTCACGCAGTAGACGACCCCGAGGTTTTCGTGCGCGAAGTAGAGATGGCCTTCATGCAGCAGGGGCGACGGGACGTTCGACCCCTTATTCACCTTCCACAGGACGTGCGATCCGGTGACATCGCCGCGACCCCCGCCGCGGATCGCCAGTCCGCCATTGGGGTTGCGTCCGCCAATCGAATAGATGATTCCGTCGGCCGCCAACGGGGTCGGGCACATGTACCAGTTGATGCCGGTATCGGCCTTCCAGAGTTGTTCGCCGGTGTCAGGGTTCAGGCCGACCACTTTTTTGAGCATGGCCAGCACCAGTTCGGTTTTTCCATCCGGCAGGCTGACGACCAGAGGCGCGTGCCAGGACTCCTTGATTCCGCCGGCGCGCCAGATCTCTTTTCCGTCCCGCTTATTGATCGCGACCACCGATTCACTCTCGATGCTGGCGTTGACGATGACCCAATCTCGGTACAGCACGGGGGAGGTAGCGGAGCCCCAGCCATTCAGCTGATCTCCCACTTTGGCCTGCCAGATTTGTTTCCCGGAATGGTCGAAGGCGAGCAGGCCCGACTTGCCATAGAAAGCATAGATGCGCTCCGCATCGGCGGCTGGGGTGCTGGAAGCATAACCATGGTCTTCGCGGATCCGTTCCTGTTCCGGCAGTTCCGCAGGGGTGGCGGTGTTCCAGAGGATTTTTCCATCGACCGGATCTAGGCAGATCAGGTGACGTTTGAGCTGGCTCAGCTCACCGGGTTCCCGGGAGGAGACCGCATAACCCGTGAAGCAGGTCAGGAAGATCCGATTGCCAATGACGATGGGGCTGGAGGCACCCGGACCGGGCAGGGGAGTCTTCCAGAGGAGGTTGGTGGAGTCGCCCCAGGATAGGGGGACCCCTTTCGCTTCGGTGGTGCCGGATCCTCCGGCGCCACGGAATTGAGCCCAATCGGCATGGGTGGGTGTCGGCTCGGTGATCAAGGTGAGGAGGATACTCGTCCTCAGAAGGAGAGTTTGTAACAGCCTACCGGCAGGCGTATGTGGGGTGAGCATGCAGAACAGGCTAGCTCATTCCCACACCACAGTGAATGAAAAATCGAAAGCGTCCGGTTTGCCGCTGGGGGCTATCGTCGTCCCCCCTTGGTCTTGTCGGTCGGGACCGACTGAATAGACGACATACCCTTGGGGCTTGATGCGGTAGCGAAGGCGCTTGCCATCGAATGGGTCATTTAGGTCAGCCACGGTGCCCGAGGTTATCAGCGCCTCGAGGGTTTCCGGCACTGCGCCGCCGTGCGCCAACCGGTGACGCTCCACCGCCAGGGCGAGCAGCGCGGAACGGCGACGGGCCTCCGCACCCAGGAGCCGGCGGGCCACTCTCTCCTGTCCGGACAGTGTCATCGAACTGAAAATCTTAGGCGGAAAGCTGTCTGCCCGGGTGATCGCTTCGGCGATCACGGTCTCCGATTTGACGATATCCTCCCAGCGTCCATTGCGGTTCAGTCCCAGAAGGGCGTCGAAGGTTTGGAGCAGGAGGCGGTGATCGAGGGACACGAAACCGAGGGCGTTCATCGGAGAGCGGCTGAGGGTGAGCCTTTCGCCCACACGCTCGACGAAAAAATCAGCGTTAGTGACGGACTGACTTTGGCCTCCTAGCTCGGCGATCGGGGCATTGAAGGCTCTCAGAGCCAGAACTCGTTCGCCGATCCAGGCCTGATACAGCGACTTCGAGAGGGTGAGCGAACTGAACAAGTGTTCCGCTCGATCCAACTGAGCGGAGGTAAGCGCTGCATAAGCCACGGTGGACTCGAGCGCGTTAAACGCGATGTTGAGGATCGCGAATCGAACCAATTGGCTGAGGCTGGAAGGTTCCTCGCGCAAGCACTCAGCCACCTTCAGCATTTGTTCGATGGCCTCGAGCGACGCAGCGCCGTCCCGGTCGTGGGCCGACAGCAGGGATCTTAGGAAGAGCCGTTGCGACTCCTGTTTCAGAAAGGGTAGGTGCGGGAGTTGATCGCTGAGTTTCACCGTGGTGCTGGAGGGGAAGTGCGCCTTTGGCAGCGTCAGCGCTTGGCGGACTCTGAGAGCTCGGTCGCGATGGGTGTCTTCGAATTCGCGGACGAGGGCGACTTGGTTGCTTGTCCAGGGCAGCTGGCTCGAAACTCGACCGCCCTCAGTGCCGAGGAGGGGCAGGGCACTTGGCACATCCAGAGGCTCGCGATCGGGCAGGGTCTCCGCTCGCTCTCGAACCGCCTTCCAATAGCGCTCATCCTCCTTTTCCCACAGGGCTATCAACGGGATCAGGATGTTTTCGTCATCCGGAGGTGCCTTATGCCAGGTCGCCAGTTCCTTAACTGTGATCGGTTCTCCGGCCTGGCGTGCCTTCCGTTCTAAATCCCCGATATCCTGGGAAATCCCTGACCGCCAGATGAGGAAAACGAGCCCGGGCACCACTACCAGGACGAGCAATCCCGTGGTTCCGACCATCACCCAGGTTATTTGACGCTTTTTCATCGCGGGCTGAGGGCTCCGGCTTAGACAAGGACTCCAGTCCATCGGTTGTTCCCAGAATCGCGGCTGATAGGCTTCCCAAAGGTGCCCTTGTTTGTCCTGCCGGACTCAGTGGGTGAGAACCGGAGACTAATAACAACTCAAATCGGTGCTTGTGAGTCGCTGAAAGAGGTGCCATGTTGCCCTTAGAAACTTCTCCTGGTACTTCCGTTTTTCAAGAACCTAATATTGTGAACTGTCCGATCTGTAATAGCAAACTGCCCTTTGGCCTCCAGATTCATATGGCGGCCGCGCATGGGCCCAACAGCGTTAAGCACAAGCTCGAAGCCTCGCCGGGAGGCGATGTGGCCGCCCCCGCGGGTGGCAAGCGTCGCCCGGGACAACGGAGGCAGGGACGTCCTTTCGGCAGGAAATCGGCCAAGGCTCCCCGCCGTCCTCGTCCGTTCTGATCGCTTGGCCTTGCCCTCGTAGGCTGCCGCGCATCGGCAGGCCAAGGGGGGAAACGCCTACGGGCATGCCGTGAGGCGTGTGCATCTCGCGTGGTTCGACAGTTCAGGTGGAGCGGGCGTGAAGAGCGGGGAAAGGTCTCACACAGAGGCCTCAGTGGTCACCGAGGAAGACAATCCAGACCGGGCCATTCTCCTTTTTAGGACTAACTAAACCGGCGGATGAACTCTCGATAGAACTCGTAAGCCTGCAGCACTTGGTCGATTTCGACGTATTCATCGGCGGCGTGCGCGCGATCAATACTCCCTGGCCCAAAGACCAGGCTGGGAAGCCCCTGACGAGAGAGTTTGCTAGCATCGCTTCCAAACGGCGCACCGCACGGTTTCGAATCCAAACCGAGCTCGCGGAGAATCGCTGCCCCGAGTTGAACGGCGGATGCGTCCAAGGGGGTGCTCAGAGCTTCATCCGTGAGCATAGGGGGTTCCATTTTCGCCGCAAACCCGGGATGTCGTGCCGCCAACCCATCCAGTAACCATTGATAGTGCCTCAAGACGTCTTCCACGAGTTCCCCGGGCAGTAGGCGGCGGTCGATCTCGATCACGCACTCGTCGGGAACAAAGTTGACCTGGACGCCCCCGTGGATGACGCCGACGTTGCAGGTCGCGGAGCCTACCAGGGGATGTTCCTGAACTTTCAGGCGTTCGTGATCGTCCTCCAACGCCAGGACCAGCCGCGCCATATGACTGATGGCGTTGATGCCGAGGTGAGGCTTCGAGCTGTGGGCGGCACGGCCGGTCACCCGAATTCGCCATCGAACCACGCCCTTGCTGGCTGCCACCAGACGCAGTTCGGTTGGTTCAGCCACGATCGCCGCTTGGCCAGTGAGTCCTTCACAGAGCTTCACAACTCCACGATACGAAAATTCCTCGTCCACGACAGCTGCCAGCCACACCTCGCACGGAGGGGTGATGCCTTCGGCTTTGAGGGAAGCGACGGCATGCATCATTCCGGCCAAGCCTGCCTTGGTGTCGCAGCTGCCTCGGCCGTACAGACGTCCCTCCTGGATGACGGGGTCGAAGGGGGGGATGGTCATTCCTTGGATCGACACGGTATCCGTATGAGCCTCCAAGACCACGCGTTTGGCGGGGTCTTTTCCGGGCAAGCGAGCGATCAGATTGTTTCGTCCGGGAAACACGGGTTGCTCCCAGGTCTCCACCCCTCGCGCGGTGAAGAACTCCCGAATGTAAGCCACCATCCCCGCCTCGGAGCATCCGGCATCATACGCGGGATTGACACTCTTGATCCGGACCAATTCGGCGAGCGTCTGAATGATTGGCGAACGGCTCATCCGCGAAACATGCGTTCAGGGCGTTGGACGTGTCAATTTCGATTGGGCGGTTGCTGAACCACGGATTTCGAGGATCTCACGGATTCGGGTCGAATTTCGTGGGTAACTCCCCGCAATGGCGCGGGCTTTCGGCACTCTGCACATGGGGGTGACGAAAACCTGGGGTGACAACCCCAGGTAACCATCCGCACTCCCATCCAGGGCTGAAAGCCCGGCATAAGGCCGCCGAGTCCGTCGCGGACTTGAATCTCACCCACTTCGAATCACTCCCGTCGCTTACGGGGTCGCCGGTGGCGTGATCACGCGATAGAACCTGGCCTTGCCAACGTTGAGATCGCGGAACTTCACCGCTTCGAGGGAAGTCCTGGCTGGAACATCGGCGAATTTGAGCCAGACTCCTGAGGAGACGTCCTCCGTGTATTGGACGGTATAGGCCTTGTTGGGAACGGCGTAGAAATACATGGAGACCTGATCTCCTTCAGGGAAAACCTCCAGCCAGAGCACGCTGCTCGGGTCGCGTGGGTCCGTGCCCGCGACGTATTCATCCAGGTTGTTATGGGAATCGTCGTCGGGATCCTGCGAAGCATCACTGGCGCTGAGCTTGTTCAATTGGTGGAGGTCTTCCCACCAATCGGGCATCAGGTCGCCGTCGGAATCCGGAACGTTGACGGTCAATGTGGCTCGGTCGGATGTGGCATTGCCGAACGGGTTGCTCACTACCACCCAGTACTGGCCGGCCTGTTCGGTCTGGATGTTCGAGAGTTGGAGGCTGGTGGCGGTCGCTCCTGAGACTGGCTCGCCGTTGAAGAACCACTGATAGGTAAGCGTGGGAGGACCCGACGCCTCGACGGAGAAGGAGGCGGTGCCGGTGAACGCCGCGGTCTGGCTCGTGGGCTGGCGAGTGATTGCCGGGCCGCCTTCGATCGTGATGGCCGCGACGCGGCTGGTTACCGAACCGCTGTTATTCGAGACGATGACGGTATAAGCACCTTCGGTTGCGGGGGTGGCATCGGTAAGGTTGAGGCTGCTCCCGTTGGCTCCGGGGATATCGACGCCATTCTTTCGCCATTGGAATCCGAGCGGAGTGCTTCCGCCGGCGGCGGTCTGCAAACGGACCGCTTGGCCTGGTGCGAGGCTCGCCCCAATCGGCTCTACATGGATGCTTGGAGCCATGGTTGGCCCCCGGCCGAACAGCTCCAGATCAAAGCTCAGGTCGCTGCTCGTGACGGATTGCTGATGCACTTCGACAGCAATTACATTGATGCCGCTGCCTAGGAGATCCAGGTCAACCGAGTTGGTGATGTATCGCGACTCATCTGCTCCCGAAATCACGTTGAGCGCCGGCGTTTCGTAGGAGACGTTCCCGTCGGCGAAGTTATCCCTGACGATAGGATTACCGTTGATATAGACGATGATTCCATCATCCCGCACATAGCGCACCTGCAGCTCGGAGATGCCGGCGGTGTTGCGCACTTGGAACTCACGTCGGAAATAGTACGTCACTCGTTTGTTGTTCGAGTCGGAACCGAAGTCCAGCACTGTGGCCTCATCGTTTTCGTCCGGGCTGTAGCCGAACTGAGCCAGTCCCAGAGGCCAGCTGCTGTCATCGTAGCTGGAGTCGCTCCAGGTTGTCCCGAGGTCGGTTCCCCGATCGTGGTAGCGCCACAGCGAGCCCGCGGCCACGAGAGTGAACGGGTAGGTGATGACATTCGTGATGGTGATCGTCACGGGGGGCGAGGAGATGCTGACGTTCTGATTGTCGGTCACCACCGCTTTAAGAACGTGCGAGCCGAGCGCTGGGCTGGGCCAGACCAAGGAATAGGGGGAGGAGCTGTCCGCGCCCAAGCTGACATCGTCGGCGAAGAATTCCACTCGGGCGACGCTGCCATCAGGATCGGCGGCTTCCGCCTCCAGGGTCAGCGAGGCGGGAGAGACGAAAACGGATCCGTTCGCAGGCTGAGATAGGGTGACCGTGGGAGCAACATTCGCCTTTACCGTGACGTTAACGGGAGCGGACGTCCGAGCGAGCCCGAGAGTGTTGAACGCGATCGCCCGGAGGGTGTAGCTGCCCGCTGCCACGCCGGACCAGTCAAAGGTGTAGGGGGCTGTGTTGTCTTGGCCGAGGCGTGTGGAGCCGCTGAAGAACTCAACTCGGTTGATCCCATTCTCGGGGTCGGCCGCGGCCGCGGCTAATGACACGGTCGCCGGGGCAAAAAACTCGGTGCTGTTGGCTGGGCTGGTGAGCTGGATGGTGGGGATGATCGGTGCCAGCGTGCCGGTCAGCTCCAGATCAAAGCTGAGATCGCTGCTATTGGCTCCGGACTGGTGGATTTCTACCGCCAGCACGTTGGGCCCCTCCCGCAACAGGGCGGTGCCGAGCGCCTTGGTGTAGAAATTGGAGGTCTCGTCGCCTCCGGCCGCGGCCGACGACGCGAGCGTCGATGGCGTGATCGCACCCTCGGGCATGTTGCTGCGGAAGACTTCCAGGCCGTTCAGATAGACCACCGCTCCATCATCGCGCAGCACCGCCAGGTCCAGCGTGAGATAGCGGGTGATGTTGGTGAGGGTGAATGATCGGCGAAACCAGGTGGTGATGTATTTCGCGTTCGCGTCGGGTCCGAATCCGACAACAGTGGTTTCGTCTCCATCGCCATAGCCCAGTTGGGCGGCCCCGGATTTCCAGGCGGCATCATTGAAGGTGACATTGGTCCAGCCGGCCCCGGGCGGCACATTGTTGTCGAGGTATCGCCATTGGGATCCTCGGCCGATGACCGTGGTGGTGGTGGGGGAGACGATGCTGATCTGCACCGGCTCGGAGACCGCTATCGACAATCCGCTGTCGAAGGCTTTTGCGGTCAGGCTGTGGGTTCCGGAGCTGGCGTTCACCCAGGAGTAGGAGAAGGGGGCACTCGTGTCCTCGCCCAGCTTCACACCATCGGAGTAGAACTCCACCTTGAGGATGGAGCCATCGGGATCGCTGGCGGTGGCCTCCATGAGGATCGTGGCTGGAGGTAGGAACGTGGAATCGGCAGCAGGGCTGGTGAGGACCACGGTGGGCGCCACGTTGGGGAGATTCGGTCGGCCGGGAGTGATGCCGGAGGTGAACCAGTTGACAGGATCATCGCCGTAGCTGCTGGGCTGACGGCGTTGGAGTGAGGGGCCACTGCCGTCGGCCACCACGGGCCAGGGTTCGCGGTCGTTGTAGCGAACGGCGTCCACCACGATGTACGGGACCTCGTTGGTGTTGGGGGCATCGGGACGCAAGAGTTCCAGGCGTTCGCCGCTGTCCTGGAGATTTCCAGCCACCGGCCCTAGGATTTGGACCCCGGCAGGGATCGAGTATTTGGCGCGGAACGTAGCCGGGTCGAGGGGCGAGAGGATCAGGTATCCACCGGCGGGCAGGCTTAGGTTTGGCGGGAACTTGAAGTTAAAGCCGCTCAGCTTCCAGGTGTTTGTGGTGGCGTTGAGGTCATACAGCGGCACGTTCGTGGAGGTGATGTTGTGCAGTTCGACAAACTCGTCATAGCTCACATCGGGATGATACTGGATCTCGTTGATCACGATGGGGCCGACCAGCGGCCCGCTGTTGGTGGCGCCGAAGGTCTTAGAAGCCTGGGATGGAAAGTGTTCCTCCCCCTGACTATTCACATAGCGGCCGAAGCTGACCCCATTCGCCGAGGCACCGAATGTGAACCCGTGGCTGTAACCGGTGAGATTGGTGTTAGCGTCCCCGGAGAGGAGGTAGATCTGGTCGCCGGTGGAACTGAGTCGAAAGCTGTTGGAAGATCCTGGATCCAGGTTGAAGTCCGCCTCGGAGAACACGGCATAGCCTCGGGCGGCAATCTGTCGCCCGTTGGGAATGCGATACTTTTTGGGTAATGAGGCATCGTCGGAGAGAAACCAGCCGCCCAAATTGACCGCGGCATCCGTCGGGTTGTAGAGCTCGATCTGATCGACCGCGGGGAGGTCGGTGTGGGTCAATGCCTCGTTTACCAGGATTCCTGGAATCTGAAGAGCGGGATCGTCGGCGCCCGGGCTACCCAGCGGGTTTGCGCTGGCTCGCCACTTGGCCCCATTTTCTGAATTGGAGCTGGGGTTCGTCTCGCGAGTGACGAGGCTGAACCCATAACCGTCGGCCGCCAAGGGCCAGGGCAGATCGTCGTCATAGGTCACCGTGAACACGGTGCCGCCCAGCGTGTGTTTGAGGCGGATGACTTCGCCTCCGTTGTCGAGTCGGCCGGTGAAGACCCCGTGAACGGGAGCCGCAGGATAGCGGTTCTTGAACTCGGCGGCGTTCCGTGCGAGCACGAAAAACTGTCCGGCTCCGAGGGTGGTGCCGTTGGTGAAGATGAAGCTGATCCCTTCGGTAAAGGAGAGTCCACTGAGGTCGATGGTGTTGGCGGTGGTGTTCTTAAGCTCGATGAATTCGAACTCATCTCCCAGGACGGTACCTGCGTCAGGAGGATTGTACATCATCTCGGTGATAGCCAGGCCGTCGAGATTTTGGAGTGGATAGAAGGTGGCTTCGACGATCGCGCTCCAGACCGTTCCGTTTCGGACACGGGCTCGAACGGTTTTGGCGGTATTGAGCACGATGGGTGCGGCGTAGGCAGTCGCGCTGGGGTTGATGTTGCCGCCGAGGAGTCGAGGATCGGAGCCATCCAGCGTGTAGTAGATCGTGCCCTGGGCGTTGTTGACCGTCAGGACGAGCGGATATCCAAAGGGCACAAAGCCTCCCAGTTGGCTGAATCCGGGGGCGTTCAGGTTGGGGAACAATCCGTCGTTGCGCAGTTGGTTGAGCACGACGGCGCCGCGGGCGGGCAGATAGGCGTTTCGGACGTTGTTGTAGGACGAGAGAAAATCGTCACGGGTGATGGGAGTTCCGCGCTTGGAGTCGCCCCACCTGGCTGATTCGGGCACCAGCGCCCGGAAGATCTCGTTAGTTCGACGGTCCAGACGCGCTTGGGCATTTGATACGGTGAAGACACCTCCGTTGAAGAAGTGTCGTTGGATATGATCGGCGCACAGCATGCGGAACTCCGCGTTGGCCCACAGTCGGGTATACAGGTACTGCGGGCTGCTCTTCTCAAATCCGCTCCCCTGGGTGGGATCTCCGGCAGCGAACGGTCCCGATCGATCTTCATTCACGTTGAGGAGGGTGTGCTCCGCGTCGTGACTCATGAATCGAAACCCTCCATGCGCGCCGGTGCGATCCCGGATGCCGAACCAGTTGTTGGGTGAGGTATTGCCCAGAAAGTTGCTGATCGGAGCGTCCAGGTTGCCGCCGTAGATGATCACCAGCATGTAATCGATCAGGTTGGGCACATCCAACAGGTTCTCAAACGCGGGATTCGGAGTGCCATCGGGATTCAGGCCTTGGATGCGGAAGTAGTCAGCGTTATTGGCAAACCCGGTGACGGCGGCCTGCCACAGTCGCGACCAGGCATCCAGGGTGCCATCGGTGGCATAGATATTGTAACCTTGGTCAGGACCAACCTTAATGGTGTCGTAGTCCTCCTCCCGTCCTCCGAAATAGGTCTCTCCGAAAGACGCCTCGGCCCGCTCGTCGCTGTTGAACAGACCCCAATATTGACCATTGATGTACAGATGAAACCAATTCCCGCGCTCGGCTGGCCGTCCCATGGCGAGCTGGGTATCGCGGCTGAATTGATCCCGGAGCCAGATGCTTCCGGGATCGCCCTGGAAGGCCCAGGAGTAGTTTTGGGTGGTTCGCAGATCGAACTTGTCATACTCGTTGGCTCCATCCTTTCCGAAGACCGGGAAGTTCAGCTTCGGTGCGCCGTATTCCTGACGGAAGAAGAACCGGAGCGCGTGTTTGGGATTGCTCGTGCTGCGGCTGAATCCGCCCCGGATCCGGATGCCGCAATTCTCCTGAAATCCGGCCGACCCATCGGGTTGAATCAGCTCCAGGGAGCAGCTTCTTTCCCAGGCGATGGTATCGCCGCCCGGATTGGCATAGATTCCGGTGGAGGGATCGAACAAATCCCCCAGTTTCATAACTACCGAAAAACTGGGCAAGGACTTGAGATCTTCCTGGATGGTATCCCGCCAAGGCGGGTTGTTGACGATGTCGGGATCCATTCCGTAATCGACGACATTTCCTCCCCAGGAGCTGGGCCAGCCTGCCGGTGCGGCTCCGCTCGGAGCTTGGGTGATGATGTCGCGGGTGTAGAGGTAGGTATGGGTGTCGACATCCGAAGAAACGAATCCGGCCTTGAACGCGGCAGCCCGGACGGTGGTGGTCTTGTCGATCGCCAGGGGGGTGGAGTACAGCTGTCCGGTGGCCGCGGTCGGAGCGGTCCCATCGAGGGTGTAGCGAATGGTCGCCCCCGGTGTGTCGCAAGTGATGATTAAACTGAAATTGGTTTCGTAAAAGCCACGATCATGGCTGAAGTGGGTGTCGCGGACTTTGTTGTAAATGGTGGAGGAATTGTACGCTCCCGGCGTTGAGGCAGCGAAGTAGTTGTTGGTAAGCAGGGAGGATTTAACCTCCGATAGCTCGGCGAGAAAGAGGAAGTCATCGTCGTTGATTGCTCGGTTGAGGGCATGGACGGCGAGCACGTTGTTGCCGGCGGTGAGATTGCCCAGGAAGGGACTTAGGTCGATCGTCTCCGACACGATGGCCTCCGAGTCCGCCCGTTCGGTGGTAGCGACCGCGTTGTAAGCCGGAGAGGGAGGGGCGTTTCGACTCGCGACCAAGGTTCCATTGAGATAGGCGACAAACCCGTCGTCGTATTTAGCCTGCATCGTCAGGGTTCCCAAGGCGGAGGGAGAGCCCACAAAGAAAGGAAGGCGCAAATAGGCCCCGGAGTTGCGGTTATAGAGGCTGGTTTGGACATCGGTTTTGATCAGGCTCTTGAAGCCAATGGTCTGACCGATGGGTAGGGATCGGACAGAGAGCCCGCCCGTGGGGTCCCCGACCAGGCGGAAGTTGGTGGAATTCCAAGCCACAAAACTGCCTGGGGCGGCGAAGAACTCGAGTTCCGATCCACCGCCGCGCTCGTAAAAGACCAGGCGGAGGGCGTAGTCACCGGCGGAAGGAAAGTTGAAGGTGCTGAGCGTGTCGGCCGACCCACGAGGATCCGGGAAGCTCATGGTGAAGGATCCGATCTGCAGACGGAATCCATCGTCGCTATTCACTCCGAAGGTCCAGGCACCTGCGCTAGGTACCGTGAGTGTGCCGGTGACTTCGACTACGAAGTCCTCCACGTCCGTCACCAGGTCAAAGCCAGGGAACGGGCTGTCATTGCCGTAGTTGCCGGTGCCGCCGCTGTTGAAATAGTTGATGATGGACCGGTTCTCGGAATAGACGTTGGCTTGGAGGGAGGGGGTGGAGATCACGCTGTCGGCGGTCGCGAGATTACCCACCGTAGCATTTGCTTTAAAGTTTTTGACCGCGAACCCAGGCACCGACTGTTCGTAGCCCACACCATTGATGCCCTGCACCCAGGAAGAGTCCGCGAAGCTGCGGGCGGTCCACGTTAGACCGAGCGTGTTGTTGGAGGGAACGTAGGCCTTGATGAGGCTATTTGTTTCGACAAAGCGGCTGGCATCGATTTGTTGAAACACGCCGTAGGAGATGTTGTCGTACTGCTTCGGAAACGGATTGAATTCACTCGCCCGAGTGTCATCCGGGCGGATCAGAGCCAGGTACTCGCCATTGGCATTCAGACCGAAGTTGGCATGGAGCGGTTTGCCTGGCAACCGACGATCCTTGCTGGATGCCCAAACGAGGAGAAATCCGTTGGGCGGGAGGTTGGTGGCCGGAAAAACCCACTTCGAAAGGTTGGATGGATCGTCGGTTAACCGCCATCCGGACAGGGAAACATTGGAACTCCCGGCGTTCAAGATTTCGATCCAGTCCGAGGTTTCACCGTCCTCATCGACGGCTCCGGATGTATTGCTGGCCATGAACTCGGAGATCACAACCGTCTCGGCTGCGACTATTCTTCCGCTCGAACATGCCAGCAGCAGCATGAACACGAGTGCGGTCAGGGAACGTGTAACCGAGGGGGGGATCGGAGGATACATAGGATCTAAACTACTGTAACACATTTGTAACCAAGCCTCTATGATACGTCTTGATCAGCTGCTTAGGTCGATTGATGTCCTGTTGATGCCAGTTCGCGTTGACCTGCGCAACGGCAATTTCTCACTCCGACGAACTCGGATGCTGGAGTGTCACATTTTGGGTCAATACCCTACTCATGGCACACGACTGGTCTGGATGCAAAGAGGAGGTTCAATCTCCCTCGGGAATTATCGGCGTTTGACGGGTGAGCTGAACTGGTCCGCGACGCGAAACGGGAAGGCGGTAGGGAGCGCACGGGTGTGCTGGTCTGATCACCTTCCGAGTGGGCCCATGACTCCCACGGCCGAGGGTCCATTTAACCCTGGGGCGGCTCGTGGGAGCCCGCGCCGGCGACCTGAGGGTGTAGACAAGAAAAAAGGGTGCCACTGACGTGGCACCCTGGTGGAATCGATCCTGCGATTTTGTGGAATCGCCGCGAGGAGCGTCTTTACCGGACTTTATACCGTGTAGGTCGACGAGGAGACCTGGCCCCCCCGGCCGGTCCAGTTGGTATGGAAGAACTGGCCGCGCGGTTGGTCGACCCGCTCGTAGGTATGAGCGCCGAAGTAATCCCGTTGAGCCTGGAGCAGGTTCGCCGGCAGAACCGCGCTACGGTATTGATCGTAGAAGGCCAGGGCCGTGCTGAAGGCGGGCACTGGAATGCCCTTTTTGGCGGCGGTGGCCACCACATTACGCCAGCCCTTCTGGCAGCGTTTGATCTCGCCGCGGAAATAGTCGTCGAGCATCAGGTTGCTCAACTTGGGATTCTTGTCGTAGGCATCCTTGATCTTGCCGAGGAATCTGGATCGGATGATGCAGCCTCCCCGCCACATGAGAGCGATGCCGCCGTAGTTCAGATTCCACTTATACTCTGCTGCTGCTGCGCGCATGAGCATGTAGCCTTGCGCGTAGCTGACAATCTTGGAGCAGTAGAGAGCATCGCGAATGTCGTTGATCAGTTTGACGCGGTCGCCCGAGATCTTGGGACGAGGGCCTTTGAGCTTGCGAGCGGCCTTCACACGTTCCTCCTTGAGGGCGGAGACACAGCGTGAGTAGACGGCTTCGGCAATCAGGGTAATGGGGATGCCCAGGTCCTGGGAATTGACAACCGTCCACTTGCCTGTGCCTTTTTGGCCGGCGGTATCGAGGATCTTCTCGACGAGAGCTTGGCCATCGGTGTCCTTGAAGCCGAGGATGTCGCGGGTGATCTCGATCAAGAAGCTGTCCAGATCCCCCTCGTTCCATTCAGCGAACACCTTGTGCATCTCTTCGGGCGTCAGGCCGAGCCCGTTCTTCATGAGATTGTAAGCCTCGCAGATCAGCTGCATGTCGCCGTACTCGATGCCGTTGTGCACCATCTTGACGTAGTGGCCGGCGCCCTGTTCACCCACCCAGTCGCAGCAGGGGACCTCGCCTTCGACCTTGGCGGAGACTGCTTGGAAGATGTCCTTCACAAACGGCCAGGCCTTCGGTGATCCGCCCGGCATGATCGAGGGACCGCGGCGGGCGCCTTCTTCACCGCCAGAGACGCCGGTGCCGATATAAAGCAAGCCCTTCGACTCCACGTATTTGACACGGCGATTGGTGTCATCGAAGAGGGAGTTTCCTCCGTCGATGATGATGTCGCCCGGCTCGAGGTGAGGAATGAGCTGTTCGATGAACTCATCGACCGCCGCACCGGCTTTGACCAGCATCATGACCCGGCGAGGACGCTTCAGATTCCTGACCATTTCTTCGATGGAGTGAGCGCCAATGACGTTGGTTCCTTTGGCCTCTTTGGCCAGGAACTCGTCCACCTTAGCAACGGTTCGGTTATACGCCACGACAGTGTAGCCGTGGTCATTCATGTTCAAAATGAGGTTCTGGCCCATAACGGCCAGGCCGATCAATGCGATATCGCCTTTAGGTTCCATGATAGTGTTATTCCAATCGGAAAGTGTGGAGCGACCATACTAGGTTGGCGGGGGGGTGCCAGCAGATTTTTGCTAGCAGCCTGTCGGACTTGTCCCCACCGGAGGTGGGTCCGGCTTTGGACCGCATTGGTACTCAAGAATGACGTAGGAAACGTCGCGACAGGCTGCTACCTATTTTTCCTGGGGAAAAGAGCGGATCTGCTGTTGGTTTCGTTGAAGGTGGAGCGGGATCAATTGCGGGACAACAGACCGATCCTGACCAGTCAGACTAAGTTTTCACCCCCCGACTCGGAACCGGGGCGAATGCGAGCAGGCCGTCACCCATCTGGCCCACTTCTCATCACATCCGGCGGGGTTGGCACCGCTCGACTCACCGGTGCTTCTGAATCCACCTCAGACGGACAGCCTCCCACTCGGAGGGAGTGTTGACGTTGAGGCGCTGGTTCTGTTCCTGGCGGGTGGGCCGGAGCTGCGCAGTTGAAAGGGCGCGTGCGAGAGCTTGGAGACTCAGTGAGGATCGCCGGATCTGCTGCTCGACCAGGGGAAGGTTCGATTTCCAGAGCAAGCAGGGGAAGCCCACGCCCGCTTCGTCGGTGAAAAAGACGGACTGCTGACAGCGTCGAGCCTCGCGGACCAGACGGCGAATCAGCCGTGCGCTGACCAAGGGCATGTCGCAGGAAAGAAACACGAGCGCGTCAGAACGCGTGCGCGTGAGTCCGGTGACTATGCCGCCCAAGGGACCGCAGCGCGGCACCGCGTCGCGCCGGACCACCCGGACGGCCAAGCCAGCCTCCTGACAGGTGCGTCGCAGAATCCCAGTCAGGGTGAGCTGTCCGAGTCGCAGCTTCGACTTGTCCCGTCCCATCCTCGTGCTGAGGCCCCCCGCCAGAATGACAGCGCCGATACGGGGAAGGGGACGAGGGGGCATTCGGACGTAGGTGTGTTCAGGGTTATCCGCGGGGGCGGATCAAGATCTCCTCCACGATGGCCCGTGACGGGAGGCGGATGGCGAGCAGCGCGCATTCGGCGACGTCCTCGGCCTTGAGCATACGCGTGCGCGCCTCGGCAGGCGGAGGAGATGGGCGTTTGTCCAGCAAGGGGGTGTCGATGTCCCCTGGTAGGATGGCGCAGGCGCGGATGCCGTTCGGCCTTTCTTCTCCGTTGATCGCCTGCGTCAGCCCCACCATGCCGAACTTGGACATGGAATACGCCGGGCCAGCTTTGGGACTGGCTTGGCGGGCGGCGTCGGAGACGATGTTGACGATGGTGCCAGTTTTTCGCGCGCGCATCTGCGGCAGGAATGCCTGAACGCAGAAGTAAGCGCCGTTGAGGTTGGTGTTCATCATCCAGTGGTAATCGGCGTCGGACAGCACCTCCAGGCTTCGTTGCGGAACATTGGTGCCCGCGGCGTTGACCAGAACATCGATGGCCTTGAACCGTTGCAGCACGGCGGCACCCATCTCGGCGATTTGGCTTTGCACGCTGAGGTCGCAGACAAATGGGAGCATGCGCGTGGCGTGTGCGCCCGCCTTGACTCGGGTCTCTTCGAGTGACTCGGCGCGCCGTCCGACGAGGGCGACATCATAGCCCTCCTGCGCGAGGGCGATGGCGATCGCCTGCCCGACTCCGCTGCCTGCGCCAGTGACTACTGCATTGCCGTGGTTCATGAGGAATAGTGGGTTGGGTTGGGGATGGTGAGTCAAGCCAGGTCGACCCACTGCTTGGTTTCGGCCGACCGGACGGCCGCATCCATGACTACCTGCGCCTGGGCTCCCTCGTGGAAGCTGGGTTGGCAGGGCCGTTGGTTTCGGATGGCGTCGATGAATTCCCAGGCTTGGTCGTATCGGAAAGTCACCAACGGGTCCCCTTGTCCGGGATCGCGGGGTGAGCCAGGCCAAGTGTAGAACTCCTGGGGGATCTCGATGGTCTCGAGCCCCGGCCCGCCGACCTTGCCGGTTTGGAGTTTGTTCCATTGGCCGGTGATGAAGACATAGGAGGCCTCGCTGCCGTTGATCTCCGCATAATCCAGACTGCGCCAGCTTTCGTTGCGTCCGCTGGCCAGCTTGCTGCTTTCCAGAACGCCGGTGGCACCGTTCGCGAACTCGGCCAGGATGGCCACCCAATCGTCGAGGTCACTGGGGGCTGATTGGCGTTGATGGTGGACGATGAGGGTGTTGGCGACCAGACGCTTCATGCGTCCCACCAAGAGATGGGAAAAATCAATTCGATGCGAGAGCATGTCGCCCAGTTCTCCGGTGCCGGCGAGCTTTTTGACCTGGCGCCAGCCCAGGTTGCGGGTGCCCCAATCCTGCAGGCGGCAGGAGCGGTAATGGTAAGGCTGGCCGATCGCGCCTTGTTTGACCAAGTGGGCGAGGTACCGCATGGCGGGTACGAACCGGTAAGTGAAGGCCGTCATGTGGCGCACGTTTGCGCGGTCGGCTTCACTGGCCATCTGCAGGGCGTCGGCCGCGTTGAGCGCTAGCGGTTTCTCTGACAGCACATGTTTGCCGTGGCGGATGGCTTCCAGCGCGATGGGAGCATGTGTGAAATTGGGGGTGGCGATGATGACGGCTTGGACATCGTCCCGTTTGACGATGTCTTCGTAGCGCGTGGAGGTGACCGCAACGCCGGTCTGCTGGCGGGCGCGTTCCAAGGTGGCTGGATCGGTATCGCAGAGCGCCGATACTTTGACATCCGGGCACAGGGCGAGTCCGGGGAGGTGGTTTTGCAGAGTGATTCCGCCGCATCCGATGATGGCAATGCCGAGTGAGTTCATGGTGCTTTTCAGAGAGGCTGAGTATGGAAACGCCGGAGATAAACTCAAGTGCGCTTTATTCGGGTGTCCGTTTTATTCGAGTTGTTTTGGATTCGTTGCTCACGCTAGGATTTTTGCACATGAATCGAGACGCATCCGGTCCTCTGAAGCATCCACTTCAACGCGGCGTGGTTCCGGCCCTATGGATCCCGACCGACAGCTGTGGACGGCTCCTGGAGCAGGAGTTCATTTCCATCATCAAGGCCTGTGTCACGTGGGGGGCGGATGGGTTGATGGTGCTGGGTACGACCGGAGAGTTTCCCCACTTGGAGGTGGATCAGCGCAAGCGTGTGTTGGAGGTGGCTAAGGCGAACTCAGGAGGCTTGCCGATCATGGCCAACGTGAGCGACCTGCGTCCCCGCGTCGCGCTGGAGCTGGCGCGCCATTCCAAATCTTTGGGTTTGGACGCCTTGTCCTTGCTCCCCCCGTACTACTACGTCCTGAACCCGGCCGATCAGTTGGAGTTTTTTCTGCGCACCGCCGAAGCGGCCGCGCTTCCGGTGTTCCTTTACAACTTCCCGGAGCGAGTCGGGTATAAGATCGGGCTCGAGACCATCGCGGCGTTCGCGGATCGGGCGCCGTTGTTGGGGATCAAGCAAAGCGGCGCTGACTTTGCTTACCATCGGGATTTGGTCGCATTAGGGGCTGAGAAAGGATTCTCCGTGATCACCGGGTCTGATACGGCGATACCCGAGGCGGTGGCATTGGGGGTTTCCGGAGTCGTGAGCGGTTTGTCCAACGGGGTGGGAGACTTGGTGGTGAAGACGTTTCAGCAGGTTCGAGCGGGCAAGTCGCGGGCTGAAATCCCGGAAGCGTTAATGCTTAACGAGGTGGGTGGGCTGCTGGCTAAACTTGAGTTCCCCTACAATATCGCCGCCGTCACGCTGGCTCGAGGCCTGCCCATCGGTGAGTTCAAGATCCTGGTGTCGTCGGAGAGCCGATCTCGCTTCGAGCTTTTGGCGGAGGAGTATCGCCGCCTTTTCAAGGCGTGGAAGCTCGTCTGAGCGCGGGGACGCAAGGAGGGGTGCATGGGAGCCTTTTTGACAGCCGAGTGGAGGCAGTTGGTGATGCTGAATTACGAGGTGGACCGCGCGCTGCTGGAGCCACTGGTTCCGCGGGGCACGGTCCTGGACACGTATCAAGGCAGGGCCTTTGTGTCGGTGGTCGGATTTCTGTTCCTGCAGACCCGGGTGCTGGGCGTTTCGGTGCCCTTCCATCAGGATTTTGAAGAGGTGAACCTGCGCTTCTACGTGCGTCGTTTTGCGGGCGATGATTGGCGACGTGGGGTGGTGTTTATCAAGGAAATCGTCCCCAAGGCGGCGATTGCCGCCACCGCACGCCTGGCCTACAACGAGCGATATGTATGTCATCCGATGAGGCATCAAGTCACCACCGGGGGGGATGGGATATCGGCGTCGTACGAATGGAAGGTGCAAGATCGTTGGAATCGGGTGTTTGCGCGCGGGGAGGGGAACCCGCGTGTGGTTCGGCCTGGCACGCTCGATGAATTTATCACCGAGCACTATTGGGGATACACCGCTCAGAGGGACGGAAGCACTCTGGAGTATCAGGTCGAGCATCCCTCCTGGAGAATCTGGTCGGCGGTGGAGTCCGCCTTCGATTGTGATGTCTCGGCCGTGTATGGCGATGCGCTGGTGGAGCCCCTGTCGCGTCCGCCGGCTTCAGCCTTTATCGCGGACGGATCTCCGGTGACGGTCCATGGGGGACGGCCGACGGCAGACTGACAGGTTGGGCCGGTGGGCGGAGCCGATAGAATCCCCGGGACGATTGCTCGGGCAGGATGATCTCGACCGGGGGAATCAGGTAGCCCCCCTTTGCCTCCCAGGGGCCTGCGGGATCGGAGGCTTCCTCCAATAGTCCCGACCCGGTCCAGTCTAGTTGGATGCGGTTCCGGGACAAAGGGGTCAGTGTGAGGGGAAAGAAGGGAACGAAGACTAAATAATCCAAGGCTCCCTGGCCGACCGAGTAGCGGATGGTTTCCGTTCCGTCCATCAGCACGGGGACCCGCGCTTGGGTGCTCGGATCGATCAGCGGCAGCAGTCGGTTTTCGCCCCAGCCTTCCCCCGCATCGCCTTCGAACAGACCCAGTTCTTGGCTGCTTTGTTCGGTCGACTGGGGGTTGGTCACTCGGCTGAGCGAGCCTTGCAGCCTGCCTGCTTCCGGAGGGGCGGAGACGGCAGCGTAGACCCAGAAGTAACCACGGGTGAAAGGGCGGGTGTAGTTGAACCAGTCCGCGCGCCCGCCGACCACGATCCAGCTTCGGGTGAGATCGTACCCGCTTCGTTCCAGTTTATCCGAGTAAAGGATCGTAACGTTTCGTTCCTCTCCGACCCGGTAATTGTCGTTAATGCTGTTGGATGCCGTGGCCTGGAAATAGTCAACGGCGTGCACCGCTCCCAAGCCTTCATAGGCTCCTCCGGGGTAGTTTGGGAGAGCGGCGGCCGGCTTGAACGCCCCGCCGCCGTAGTTGAAATCCTCGGCCTCAATCAGCAGATCGCCGGCGCCCCGGACATCGGTGGAGAACGTTGCCGAAAAGACGAAGTCGGGTCGGCGCGGGGATTGCACTCGGACCTCGTAGGAATGGTGGGACTCGCGAACCAGGCTGAGTGGCAACTCGAGCTGCCAGGTATAGAGACTGCTCTTGAGCTGTGCCGCGGCAGTGACATCGGTGCCGTCGAGGGATAGCTTGAGGGAATCCTCCGACCATCCCGTCTGTCCAAAAACGAGACTGATGGACAGGGGGTAGTTGGCGGAGTGGACGGATCCGTGGGGGTGGGACGTTTTAAGGACCGGGTCAGCGGTCTGTCCCGACGCGGGGGAGGTAATGATGAGACTTCCGATCAACGCCAGGCCCAACGCTGAGTGGCACGCCAGACTCCCTCCGGGCAGTTTAAGCAGCCCGACAACTTCAACCAACCGTGTTTGCACGCTCAGGATGAAACACGAGAGAGCAGGGGCTTTCAATGCTCATTGTGATTTGAATTGGCCTTTTTCATGAGACGGCGCGATGTTCCTAGAGTAGGCTTTCGGAACTCAAGCCCCTGGGCCTGAGGATGCGGATAAGGTTTTTTGTGGGCAAAGACAGAATTTGGTGCTTCTTTATCCGTATTCAGCCGGGCAATACTCATCGTACCTGAAGCGATCTTGCATTTGCGATTGGTTTTTTGGAATGTAACAATAGTGTTACAAAATGCATCTCTCGGGCCGAAACGGCAGCGGGTATGCGTGGGCCGCCTTTCCAGGGCGGCTTACTGAGAGGATCTGGGCGCGGGACGTCCTGATGAGTCGGCTCGTGACGGGTCATTCGGTTGAAGTTGGTCCATCTCGGAATAACTCCGGGAAAGGATATAAAGATCTGATAAAAAGATCTGAAACGAGAGGTGAGAAAACCTCTCAGACTGGATATTGAAAATCCGGTTAAGAAGTCGGTAGGGAATTTTGGTGATGGCTTGAGAAAAGCATATGTCGGTAGATCGGATGCAAGCTCAGCGGTTCGAGCAAAAGTATCTCATTGATGAGGATACGGCGCTCAAGGTTCGAGATTTTGTGCAGGCATATCTCGAGCTTGATGAGTATGGGGAAGGGAAGCCCAATCTCTCCTACCCGGTGCACAGCCTCTACCTGGACAACGACGATCTTCGGTTGGCTCGGGAGACCATCAACGGCAACAAGAACCGCTTTAAGCTTCGGATTCGTTTCTACAACAACAACCCGGACACGCCGGTTTTCTTTGAGATTAAGCGGCGGATGAACAACTGCATCATGAAACAGCGCGGGGGCGTGCGGCATGATGCGGTGGAGTGGCTGCTGGCCGGTCATATTCCCGAGTATGCCCATTTGGTGTCCAAAGAGCCCAAGCAGTTGATTTCTTTGCAGAGGTTCTGCGAGCTGACTCAGCAAATCTGCGCGAAGCCGAAGGTTCACATTGCCTACCTGCGTGAGGCCTATGTGCATCCCACCAATAACTCGGTTCGGGTGACCTTGGACCGCGTGGTGCGCGCGTCTTATGAGCCGACCGCCCGACTCTCCACGGAGATGAAGAACCCGGTGATCCCGTTTGGACGCGACGTGATTCTTGAGTTGAAGTTCACCAATCACTTCCCGAGTTGGTTTGGCGAATTAGTGAGGGTGTTTGGCTGCATGCAGTGTGGCGCGGCAAAATATGTGGAGGGTGCCGAGAACCTTGGGTTTGTGCGGGCCCGCCAACGCAGTGAAGCTCTGGATGACCTGACTCCGGATCTGGGTTCTGCAAATCTTTCTACAATCGTACTTCCCAAACCCCCAGATTTAGGCACTCTCTCCTCCACCGCGAGATAACCTAAACGATCAAATCGCGATTTTGAACTAAACTATGCTCGACTGGTTGCTTCAGGGCGATTACGGCTCCGCTCCTACAAATTGGCCGGCTGTTCTTTTGGCGCTTCTCCTCGCCTTCGCTTGTGGACATGTCATCGCGTGGGTTTACATGCACACGCATTCGGGATTGTCGTATTCCAAATCCTTTGTGAACGCATTGGTATTGATGCCGATGATTGTCGCATTGGTGATGCAGGTCTTGTCCAATAATCTGGTGACGGCGTTCGGGATGATGGCGGTTTTCGCGATCGTTCGGTTTCGTAACATTTTGCGGGACACCCTGGATACCACCTACATCCTGATCAGCCTGGTGATTGGGATGGCGGCGGGAACCCAGAAGTATTCGAGCGCGATCTTGGGCTGTGCCTTGGGTGCCGGCGTGATGCTCTATTTGTGGTACACTTCGTTCGGAAGTCGCCATCGGTATGATTTGATTGTCAACCTGCACTGGGCAAAGTCTCCCAAGGAAATGGGCGAGCTGAGCAGCGTCTTGATCAGGCACTCGGCAAAAGCTCACTTGGCCAGTCAGAGGACCCACGAAGGTTATGAAGGCACCGATCTCTCCTATCGGTTGCTGCTCCGGGATCCTTCCCGATCCGAGGAGTTGATCACGGAGTTGCGTCAGACTCAGGGCATCTCCCGGGTCACCAGCATGCAAGCGGAAGAAGAATCTGAAATCTAGCAATGGACGACAAGCGCCCCATCCCTGTTCCCCCAGCTCAGCGCTGGCGTGAGTTCCGCATTCAACTGCTCCCCTTTGTGGTGTTCATCATTGTGGTGGTGATCATCGCCATGATCTGGAAGCAAGTGGTCCTGCCGGTGAGTTTGACTGGGGAGGTTTCCTCAGTTCAGTATCAAGTCAGGAGCTTGGTGGACGGCACGCTCACCGAGTTGACCGTGGAGCCATTCACGGTCGTGAGGAAGGGTGAGCAAATTGGCTCGGTCCTCGGCATGGAGCCCGCGTTGGTCCAGGCCGAGATGGCCGTAGCGCTGGCGGATTTGGAACTGGAGCGCCTGCGGACCGGCATGAGTGTTAGCCGCAATCTGCTCGAGGTGACCACCCTCGAGTTGGAGAAGCAGAAAATCGCTGCCGAACTGGAAATCAATCGGGCGGATGTGACCCTCAAGAAGTCCGAGTTTGAGACCGTCAAAGCCCAATTTGAAAAGAAGCTGGTCTCCAAGGAATTTTTCGACGAGAAGTCCATCGCCTATGACAAGGCGCGCACAACTGTCGAGCAGTTAGCGGGGCAGCTTACCGCTTACGAAGGCCAATTGAAGGGTTTGCGCGAGGCCGCTTCCGCACCCTCCGCCCTAGGGCAGGATCAGGCGATTGACAAAGCCATCGCTGCCCATACCAACCAGCTGGCGGTGTTGGCACGTCCCGTGCCCTTGATCGCTCCTGCGGACGGGGTTGTTAGCCTGGTGTCCTTCCGTCCCGGAGAAAAGGTCAGGGCGGGCGATCCGATCGTGATCGTGACCTCAACGAATGTAACTCATATCATCGGATACATCCGTCAGCCGGTCTATCGGATGCCCAACGTCAACGACGAGGTTCGGGTCCGGACACGGCGGCAGGATCGCTCGGTGGCGAGCGCGCGAGTGTTGAAGGTGGCTCCGCAGTTTGAGTATCTGAATCCGGCTCTGGTGTCGCCGGACAATACCCGTCTGGAGAAAGCACTTTCGGTGCTGGTGAGCCTTCCTGCTGGAATGACTCTGCGTCCAGGAGAGTTCGTCGACCTGATGTTTACGGGAAAATAGTTCCTTTCCTCCGCCAGAAATCCGCTTGCAGAATGAGTTTTCCATCGCGGGCTATTGGACTGGAGACGCCGACGAGGCGCGGTTTGCGGCATGGTGCCGGGACCTGTGCTCGAAGCTTCACCCTCATCCGGTCAGCCTAGGACTGGTATTTATCTCGCCTCGCTATTTCTCGGTCGCCGAGAAACTCCTGGACATTCTGCGGGTTGAAGCGCGGATCCCGTGGCTGGTTGGCTGTTCTGGCAATAGCCTGGTTTCGGGAGAGCGCGAGATCGAGGAGGAGGCCGGCATTTCTGTCGGGTTGTTCTATTTTCCAGACACCCAGTTGGAAGCGATCCGCTTCAACCAAGAGCAAGTCGAGGAATGGAACGGCGCGGGCTACTGGCATCTGGAGACCGGACGGACCCCGGAAACAGTGCAGAGCTGGCTGGTATTTGCGGATCCCTTCACGTTGAATTCCGAGGTTTGGCTCCGACAGTGGAACGACGCATTTCCGGGGGTGCCGATCCTTGGCGGCTTAGCCAGCGGAGATTACGCCGCGCGAAAGACTCAAATCTATTGCAACGGCAAGGTCTACGAGGACGGGGGAGTCGCCCTCGCGTTCTCGGGAGCGGTGGGAATGGTTGGGGTTATCTCTCAGGGATGCACCCCCATCGGCGAGGCCTGGACGATCACGAAGACGGAGCGCAACGTGATCCTCGAGATCGGCAATCGGCCCGCCTACCAGGTCCTGTTCGAAACTCTAAGCGCTCTCCCAGCTTCCTTGCAGGCGGTGACCCGAGGCAATCTCTTCGTCGGGTTGGCGATGAACGAGTATCAGGACGACTTTCAGCGGGGGGACTTTCTGATTCGGAATATTTTGGCGGCGGATGCCGAAACGGGTGCGATCGCGATTGGCGCCCTGCCGCGGCCGGGGCAGACGCTGCAGTTTCATCGGCGTGATGCGGAGGCGAGCTCGGAGGATATGACCGTCACCCTGCGACGATCTCAGAATCAGCTCTCAGGATCGCGAGTCCTGGGCGGGTGCTTGTGCAGCTGCAATGGGCGCGGGTATCGACTCTTTGGCCGTGTGCATCACGACGCTCATCGGGTTCAGCAGGCTTTTGGTCCTCTGGGTTTGGTAGGCTTCTTTTGCAATGGCGAGTTGGGTCCTATCGCGGGCAAGAACTACCTTCATGGCTACACCGCTTCGGTGGCCTTGTTCGTTCAGCACTCCGCTTGAATCAGCCCTTGGTTTTTGACCATTCCACTGCTACAACCGCGCTCCTTGGTACCCGCCGACTTTGATGGGTCCCGGGACGCAAGGCACGGAAGACGTTGGCGGATCGGATGGTTCGAGACGAGCGGGTGGTTCTATGAATAGCGCATCTTCAGAAGGAACTGAGAGTGTGGATCCCGGGGCGGGTGTGCCGATGAAAGGCTGGAGCCTCGAGTTGCAGCGCAGGGAATTGGAATTGGTCGACCAGCGGCGTCGAGCACTTGGGCAACCACCTCTTCCAAACCTTCGAGAACTGCCATCGGATGCGTCGGGAGTGGCGCTGTCGGGCGGTGGGATCCGCAGCGCCACGTTCTGTCTGGGATTGTTCCAGGGTTTGGCCCGTCGTGGACTGCTGACTCGTGTCGACTACCTTTCCACGGTGTCGGGGGGAGGCTATTTCGGGGGATTCTTTGGGCGTCTTTTCACTCGCGACTGGACCCAGTTTAAGGCTGAGTCGGGCACTGGCGGGGATAGTTCCGCCGTCAAGGACAGCCTGGCGAACACCCGGGCGTTTGTGGAGCGGGTGGCGGCCTTGCCGAGGGCCGAGCAGGTCCGTCAGGCGCTGGCCGACAACGATTCACCTCCGCTGAGGTGGTTGAGGCAAAGCGGAAACTACATGTCCCCCAAGGGGACGGGAGGCACCACCCTGGCGGCCGCTATTTTCACTCGGAACTGGTTGGCGGTTCTACTGGTGATGCTGGTCACAGTCCTGACCGCCTTCCTGGCCAGCCATCTCGTGCGAGCGATGCTCGATTCCTGGTCCTTGTTCCACGACTGGGAGGTTCGGCTCGCCGGGTTTGCTGGGCCGCATTGGTGGTGGTCTTCTTGGTCCTTTGTTCCTTTCCTGGTGCTGCTCACGATGGCTGTGCCCCTAGGCGTGGCCTACTGGCTGTCGCAGGCGGGTGAGGGGAGACAGTTCATCTGGGTGGCCGGGGTGAATATTGTCACGATGACATTTGGTGTGGGGGTGGCGGTCGCTTTTCCTGGCAGCAGCATCTCGTTCCTTTTTGTAGGAGCAGCGGCGATGGCTTTCTTGGCCACGTTGTGGGCCTGTGGCTTGGGCATGGTTCGCTGCTTTACTGCCAAGGGCTCGAATCTCCTGCTGAGCACGCCTTTGGTGCTGAGCATTCTGGCGCTCATGGTATTGCCCGTGCTTTGGTATGATGCGTTCGCGCACCAGCGCCCCGAACCGCTCGCCCAGGCCTATGCGGTGGCCATGTTGGGCTTCACCTTCTGGAACCTCGCGTTGCGAGCAGAATCGATGGAGCCTCGGTGCTCGTTTTGGGGCCGATGGATCGGTTCATGGAGACTCGGTCGATTGCTTCGGGTCGTGGGGGTGGACATGTTGCTGTTGGTGGCCACCACAGCGACGATGCTGGCGCTGAACACCCTAGGCGAATCGGGCCGATCGATACTGATCTCTGGTCGGCCGCTGTTCTGGGCCTTCATTACGTTGAGCCTGATGGCCGGGGTGTATCGGTTGGTGTTCCACGTGCTGCAGCGGGACATGGAGAATCGCAAAAGCTCCGGCAGAAACTCGGACTACGTCGCCCTGGCCCATTGGCTGCGCAGTCAAACCTCTCGAATGCTTCGGGCTTCTTTGCTCATCTTTGGAGCTGCGCTCGGCTGGGTTATCGTGGATTCCCTCGGGCAATCGGTTTATGCCTTGGTGGCCTATGAAGGAGGGTTGGCCCATCTCGTGACTGCCATCTTCGGCTTGTTGGGGATCGGCGGGTTGGGCGTATTTGGACGCAACCTGGCGCTGCTCGGTGGCGGCAAAGAGAGCCGGTTCGCGGGGTCGTTGCAGATCATGGCCCTCGGGGCCGGACTGTTGCTGGCTTTTGTTCTTACGCTGGCGGTCTCGATCGTGGGGCACGGCATAGCGTGGCGTTGGATGAACCCGGATCCGGCAGGGGCCTTGGCTGCCGACGTCGCGCTCGAGCCTGCGGTCCCGGCTCCGGTCGGATCTTTTTCAAAACTGCCCAGGCATATTGCCGACCGTGTTTTTGAGGACAGTCTGCCTCGGCCTGCTCGAGCGAGCATCGTTCCAGACAGTCCTGGAGGCCGGCTCTATGAGGAGTTTTTCAGTGGGCCGAAGGCCTTTCTGAGTGATGACAATTTGATCGGGATCCGTGAGGATCAACCCGGCGTCATCTCCTGGCCGCGTCGCAGCCAAATGTCTGTGCTCGATCTGGGGCTGGCCACGGGTCTGGGGCTGATCTTGACGGTGATGTTTGGGCATACCGCCAGTTTCCTGAATCTCTCCTCGTTCCATTCCTTTTACACCGCCCGGCTGGTGCGGGCTTATCAAGGGGCGTCTAACCTGCGTCGGTGGTTTGATCCGGGGATCACGGTGGATGATGTTCATCCGCAGGACGACCTGGGATGGGCGGACTATAAACCCTACGAGCACGGTGGCCCGTTGCACCTGGTCAACGTGGCTTTGAACTGTACCACCCGCCTGGAAACCGGCATGCAGTCCGATTCCGCCAAAGGACTCAATTTGTGTCGGGGACCGGCGGGGCTCTCCTTCGGCACCCAGAATGCCGTCTCTCTGGGCGGGCTTCCGGAGCGCGTCACGATGCCCGACTCCGCTCGGATCATCGAAGTTGAATCCTTGTCGCTGGGTGCCTGGGTGGGGGTTTCCGGCGCGGCTTTTACCACGGGCATGGGGAATGTGGGTGGAGGGAGCGGGACCTCATTCGGCACGAGCTTGCTGTGTGGTCTCTTCAATATTCGCCTCGGTTACTGGTGGAGGAATCAGTTCTCTCCCAAGAAGCAACTATCCTGGGGCGGGCTGTTCCCAGTGCAGAGCTATATTCGCGACGAGTTTTTCGGCGAGTTCAGCATCACGAACGAGGATCGGTGGTATCTGTCGGACGGGGGG
Organism: Verrucomicrobiales bacterium; assembly: GCA_016793885.1. NCBI lineage: Bacteria > Pseudomonadati > Verrucomicrobiota > Verrucomicrobiia > Verrucomicrobiales > Verrucomicrobiales bacterium. Next base: position 38,577 of record JAEUHE010000009.1, on the reverse strand, counting down.
CATTTCGAGAACACGGCTGGGTACGAGTTGATCCGGCGTCGTGTGCCTTTCATCCTGATGAGCGACGCGGGAGCTGATCCAGTGGGAAACCTCGACGACATTGCGAACCTGATCCGTCGGGTTCGGCTGGATTTTGGGGCGGAGATTCATTTTCTGGGTGATGACGAGTTGCTCGCTCACGTGGCGCCCTCGCGGCTGTGCGCTGCCGTGATGGCTCGGAAGAAGGGCGCACGGGCCGATGACGGTCACGGCAGCTTGCCGGGTAGGATTGGGATCTTGGATGATTTGCGTCCCCGCAGGGAGTCGGAGTCGGACCTGGAACCGCGCCGCGTGCGCGCCCATGCCGCGTTGGCTTGGGTCGATTATCCGGAAGGAACCCGCTCCACGCTCCTGTTCGTCAAGCCGGGGTTGACGGAGGGATTGTCGCCTGATTTGCTCGCTTATCAGCGTGGCAACGCCGACTTCCCTCAACAGACGACGCTTGACCAGTTCTTTGATGAGTCCCAGTGGGAAAGCTACCGTAAGCTGGGGGAGACGGTGGCTTTGGAATTGTTTCAGGAGCCACCTCCTGGCGAGCGAGATGGGTGGTGGCCTGCGCGGTGGGCTCCGTTGATTCAGAAATCCGCTTCGCTTGACGCGACAACGCGCACCACTGAGACTGCCATGCCAGCTTGAACGAACTGTAACCGCAACTTCGAAGCAACCTTATGGACCGAGACTTTGATTTCCCTCCTTCGTCCTGCCTTCCCGTTGATCGAGCCTCGACGAGCGGGCTGCCGCTAGCGACGCGGCAGCGTGGCTCTGTTTGGATCGCCGCTTTCCTCTCTTTTTTGGGGGGCGCTTGGCTGGAGTGTGCCGCCGCGGAAGCGAACCCTCGCAACGTCTTTCTGATTACCGCGGATGGGTTGCGCTGGCAGGAAGTGTTTCGCGGCGCGGAGGATTTCGCGCTCACCAAGGAGTTTGGAAATGTGGGGAACAGTAACGCCATTGCGAAGCTGTACCATCGTCCGACTCCCGCTCAGCGCCGCGAAGCCTTGTTGCCATTTCTCTGGGGGACCGTCGCGCAACAGGGCCAGATCTGGGGTAACCGCGATCTGGGCAGCGATGTGCGCGTCAGCAATGGGCATCACTTTTCCTATCCCGGATATAACGAGTTCCTGACGGGCTTTGCGGACCCTGCGGTTCGGAGCAATGACAAAATTCTCAATGCCAACACCAATGTGTTTGAGTGGCTGGAAGGGAGACCCGAGTTCCGTGGCCGCGTCGCCGCGGCTGTGAACTGGGATGTGTTGCCGTGGATTCTGAACGCGCCACGCGCTGGGTTTCCGGTCTGGAGTGGATTTGACGTGCCTGAGGGGACGGAACGTTTGCCGGTGCCATCCGCTCTGAACGAAATGGTGGAGCGAGGCCGGACGGTTTGGTCGGGAGTGCTGCTGGACACTTTTGTCGGATACGCGGCCAAGCACGCGGTTCGGACGCTCAAACCCCGGGCTATGTATGTGTCTTTTGGCGAGACGGACGACTGGGCTCACGAAGGGCACTACGAGCGTTATCTGAAGGCCGCCACCGAGTTTGACCGGTTTATTGGGGAGCTTTGGGCTCTGGTTCAATCCTTGCCCGAGTATCGTGGTAACACGAGCTTTGTCATCACTGTGGATCATGGCCGGGGCCCGGCCCCGGTCGCGTGGCGAAACCATGGAAAGGAAATTCCGGACTCGGCTTATATTTGGTTCGCCGTCCTGGGGCCGGATACCCCCGCGCTGGGCGAGCGTTCCAAGACTCCGCTGTGCCTCCAAGCGCAGGTTGCCGCGACGGTCGCGGCCTTGGTGGGGCAGGACTTTCATGGGGCGTTTCCCCGGAGTGCGAAGCCGCTGCCTGAGGTGATAGGAGTTGCGTCCGCCCCTCGGTGAGGGAGGATGTCGGCTTCACTTGCTTCTCGAGCCTTGGGCTTCTGCTAAAAGTGCTTGAAAAGTTATTCGCGCCCTCTAGATTTCACCGTGCGTGGGCGTGCTTAGCTCAGTGGTAGAGCATTTCCTTCACACGGAAGGGGTCGCAGGTTCAAATCCTGCAGCGCGCACCATCTTCTCCCGGCCTTTTTCTATCGGCCCTTGTCGACGATGAAACCTACTGCGACGTTTGAAACCCTGAAGTGTTTTGCGGATGCGCGTGGTTTGGTCCTTGAACCTTTGGGGCCGGCCGAGCTTCCGCTGCAAAAGAACGCCCATCTGGTCCTAACCGCCCCTGGTGGCGTGCGCGGGAATCATTATCATCGCCAGGGGACAGAAGTGATGGTGCTCATTGGTCCCGCTCTCGTTCGGTTGCGCGATGGTCATTCTGGCGAGGTGCGCGACGTGAAGGTAGCTCCCGCAGAGGTCGTTCGATTTTTCCTCCCGCCCGGAGTGGCCCATGCCATCCAGAATACCGGCGACCAACCTTTGGTCATACTCTCCTTTAGCGATTGTGCCCACGACCCTCAGTCGCCGGACGTCGTTCGCGAGGTCCTGATTCCCGTTTGAGGAGAGCAGTTGAGTCCAGCTGTTGGGCTCAGCCCTTCAGGAAATAGCCGCGTTGTTTTTCGCTGATCGGCAGGTCGAGGCGCTCCATGGCTGCGAGCATATCCTCCCAAGTTTCACGCTTGGTCACTGGGGATTGGTTCCTGAGCACGTACGAAGGATGATAGGTTGGCATGACCGGGATCCCCTGAAAATCCTGCCATTTGCCCCGCAACTTGGTGATGTAAACGGGCGCCTTTCCGAACAGTCCTTCCATCGCTGTGGCACCCAGCGCGACAATCACCGTTGGTTGGATGATTCGGATTTGCTCTTGGAGATAGGGCAAACAGGTGCCCATTTCCTCGGGTGTCGGCTTGCGGTTTCCATAGGACTGCCCCGGCGTGTCGGGACGACACTTCAGGACATTTCCGATGTACACCCCGGCTCGACTAAGCCCCATCGCTTGGATGATTTTAGTAAGCAGTTGTCCTGCGGCTCCCACGAATGGCTCTCCCTGCGCGTCCTCTTCGGCTCCGGGTGCCTCGCCGACGAACATAAGGCGAGCGTGAATATCGCCAACTCCGAACACGACATTGCGACGGCTGGCGGCCAAGTGCGAACAGAGCACGCACTTCGACGCTTGATCTCGGAGGGCAGCGAACGCGGCTTCCTTTTGCTCCCGTGTTAGCGGGCGAATGATCGGTTCTGGAGGTGCTGCCGTCGGCCGGACTGCCGGACGGGCTGGTCTTACCGCGATGGCTGGAGATGGGGAGACTGGACGCACCGACGGGGCCGCGCTGGGCTGGGGCTCAGGGGTGGGGGCAGGGAGGATCGCTGCCGGGCGGGGCGATGGTTGGATCGTACTGAGCTCGCGCAGTAGCTGCTGGTCGACCTCGATATATCTTATCCCTTGTCGTTTAAGGCTTTCCAGATGAGAGATAGCTGCGTCGAGCAGTAGATTTTGGTCCGATTCGAGCGGCATGGCCCTGATCTAAGGTCTTTTTGGCGCGGCGCGCACGCCAAAACTGAGCCGGTTAAAGGGCAATTGGGCGAGCCCAGGAGGTGTGTTCCTGGTGAGCCCAGGAGCGGGGAGGAAGGGCCCCTGGAATCCCCTAGTCTGTCGTTCGTAGTTTTCTTCCCGGATCTTTGCCTTCCTGCGCTTGCATTCGCCAGAACGGTGCAGCATGCTGAGTCTTAACTTTTTGGCGTGACCCAATCAGCAGCTGCGTCGCGTCGTCATCACATGAGCAATACGCCTGAAAACGATTTGAACCTGGATCTGCACTTTTTGCCTGCCTGGGCTCAGCAGTCTCCTGACATCAACCGCTATGCCCATTTTACGGGCGAGGAGGGGGGCGATCGTCGGCGCGGTGGCCGCCGAGAAGGCGGCGGGGACTCTCGCGGGTTCCGACCGCCGGGTGGGCCTGGTCGTGGGGCTCCGGGCCGCGGCGGTCCGGGTGGACCTGGCGGTCCTGGGGGTGGTCGTGATCGTCGGCCTTCTGGACCGAGGCCGGGTGGGGCTGCTGGACCGGGCGCACCTGGTGTTCAGGGGCAGTCAGGCGCTGGCGGAGGGCCTCGTCCGGCGGGCGCTTGGCGCGGCGGTCAAGGCCAGGGACAGTCGCGCGGTGGGCGCCCTGGTTTTGGGCGTGATCGTGACCGTGATCGTCGGCCCGAGGCGGCACCATTGCCGCTGCCGGAGCTGACAGTTAGCCTGCATCCCGATGAAAAGGGCGTGGATTCGCTCGCCCGCCAGATCAAGATGTCGGGGCGCGCCTACCCGCTCTTCGAGATCGCACAGATGATTTTGAAGAAGCCGGAGCGTCACGGTGTGGTTTTGGGCATCAAGAAGAAGAGCGACGGCACACCGATGCAGCCGCTCTTTACCTGCGCCCTGGATGACACCCTCTGGCTCAGCGAGGCCGATGCCATCAAGCATGTGCTGGATCACCATTTTGCCACCTTTTATCAGGTGGAGAAGGTGCCGATCGACCCTCCCAAGGGCGTTTACACCTTCGTTGCCCAGTGCGGGATCAGTGGTGTGATTCTGGGGCCTCCCAATCACCATGATTACCAGAACCAGCTGCGACGGCTCCACGCCGAACGGTTCTCCCGCATGCCCTTCGAGATGTTCAAGGCGCGGGTGAAGATCGTTCGCGACGAAGCGGTCGTTAAGAAATGGGTCGAAGATCAGAGTTTCAAGTCTGAGTATGCCTGTCTGAACGTTCCAGAGCCTTTGAAACTCGGCAGTCGGGAGGAAGTGGACCAGCATTTCCGCCAGGTGCATCTGGCGAGTTTGATTCGTCCGGTCGAGACGGTGACCTTGAATCATGTGACGGTGAAGGCTCTGAAGAACCCTGCGCTTCAACGCTTGGTCCGCAGCGCCTATGATTCTCAGCGTCGGTTTCCGCTGCAGATTGCCACCTTGCTCAGCCAGCAGTTTGCTTCCCGTGGATTGCAGTTCTTCAAGGTCAACAAGACACTGACCCATGTGGCGGTGGCTCGTCCGCACTATCTGGATTTGGATACCAACGTGGTCAGCGAGGGCGTTCGCAAAATCGTCAACTTCATCAACGCGAAGCCGGGTTGCACTCGCCGGCATCTGTTTGATGGCCTGATGCCGGGCGCGATTCCTCCGGCGGCGGTGGAAGCCCCAGCGGCGGCGGCACCGGCAGCGGACGCGGCGGCGGCTCCCTCAGGGGAGGCGGTGCCGGCTCCTGCGGCTGTCGAGCGTGCCCCGATCTCTCCCGAACTCCAGGCTTTTGTGGCCGACTTGCACTGGTTGATTCACCAGGGGCATGTCATCGAGTTCGCGAACGGCGTGATGGAAACCGCCAAGCGACCGATCCCGAAGCCCGTGAAGGCCCCTGCAGCCCCGGCTGCAGCTCCCGCTGCCGGCAGCGCGACGGCGCCGGCCGCGGCCGCGGTTGAACCTGAGGTTGCGGATGCTGGCGAAGTGACCACCTCCAGTCCGATTCAGGACACCTCGACCGCTACGACCGAACCCGAGGCCGAGGCATCGAGCCCTTCGTAAGCCGGGCGAGTTCTTTCGCCGGTAGGCAGTTTTAGCGAGTCCGTCCTCCCACCTGGGGGGGCGGACTTTTTTATGCCGTTGGACAGGATGGAGTGAGGAAGACCGCTCACTTCCGATCCCTTCAGGATTCTTAATCCGTGGGATCAGTGGTTCACCAGTTGCTCTCCCTCTCTGCTCTCTACCCGTCTCTGCGGTGTAAGTCCGCTCGGGCCTGGTTTCGGGCTGAGGGGGGCCGCTCTTTGGCAATCACTTACGAGGTTTGTGGGGATACCGTTCGTTGGCAGTCTTCGGGACTGCAGGGGGATGTAACAACCCCCGAGGGCTCGTCAACCTCGTCCCCTACAGCCCCGAAGGCGAGAACCCTGCGGGTTCCTAGATCGCAAGAGTTTTTATTGGCACGCCACCAGGGGGTTCGACTAACCTCCGCATTCACTGATGAGCGGCAACGCGATGATTGAAGTCGAAAACCTGGTTAAGCGGTATAATGGGAATACTGCTGTGTCCGGCGTCTCTTTCACGGTTGCACGGGGAGAAATCGTTGGCTTGGTGGGAAATAACGGCGCGGGCAAGAGCACGATCATGCGCATTCTTTCCTGCTTTTTGCCAGCCACGTCAGGCACGGTTAAAGTGGCGGGCTACGATGTCTTCACGCAACCGGACGAAGTGAAGCGACGCATCGGATTCATGCCGGAGAGCAATCCGCTGCATCGCGACATGCGGGTCCGCGAGTATCTCAAGTTCCGGGCCCGGTTGAAGGGGTTGAGCCAGGTGAAGACGCGGGAGCGACTTGAGACGGTGATGCGCCAGTGTGATCTCCTGGATGTTCAGAAGCGCCTGGTGGGACAACTTTCCAAAGGTTATCAGCAGCGCGTGGGCCTGGCGGATGCGCTGATCCACGAGCCGGAGCTCATCATTTTGGACGAGCCCACGAGCGGACTGGATCCGAATCAGATCCGATCCGTGCGGCAGCTGATCAAGGATCTAGGGGCGCGGCATACGGTTCTGATCTCCTCGCATATCCTGGCGGAGGTTGAGGTCACCTGCAATCGGGTGTTCATCCTCAAGGAGGGACGGATTGTGGCGGCGGACACTCCGGAGGAACTGCAGCGTCGGCTGAGCCGCAGCGGGCAGGTGATCGCCGAGATCGCGGCCCCGTTGGAGGTGCTCAACGAGTGTTGGGAGCAGATGTCCGAAGTGGAGCATTATCTGGTGTCGCCGGCGGAAGGGGATTTTTTTCGTTGTGCCCTCACTCCTCGGGAGGGAGTTGATTTGAGGACTCAGGTCTTCCTGATGGCGCGAGATCGAGGCTGGCAGCTTCGAGAGCTGACGCGCAGCCGCCACTCCTTGGAGGATATTTTTGTGGCTGTGACCCATACCAATCGCGAGGAGGAAAGCTTCTGATGCAGGCCTACTGGACATTGGTTCGGCGCGAGATCGGTAGCCATTTTCTGTCCTGGTCGGGCTACATCGTGGTGGCGGGGACGATGTTCCTGATCGGCTTGAGCTTTGTGATCTTGATCGCCTCACTGGGCGACGAGCCTGCTCATCGGCCGCTTACCGAGCTGTTCTGCGGGAGCTATCCCTTCTGGCTGGTGCTGTTGCTCGCGCCGCCGGTGATCACGATGCGCTCCTTCGCTTTGGAAAAATCTACCGGCACGTTCGAGACTTTGATGACGACGCCCGTTCAGGACAGTGCGGTGGTGCTTGCGAAGTTTACGGGAGCCATGGTGGTTTATGTGTGTCTTTGGTTGCCATTGTTGCCGTGCCTGTGGCTGGTGCGGCGGTTTAGCCATGACCCGCTGCTGCTCGATTATGGTGCGGTGGGTTCGTCTTACCTGGGGATTGTGCTGCTAGGCATGGTGTTCGTTTCGATGGGTTGTCTGGCCTCGGCTTTCACCCGGAGTCAGACTGTCGCGGCCATGCTGACGTTCAGCGCCGGCACGGCGATGCTGCTGGTTAGCTTTCTGTCGCTGGCCTACAGCGGGGAGGCGAGCACGCGAGGGCTTTGGCTGGCGCAGGTGGGATTGATTGAGCAGATGCAGGACTTTGCCTCGGGCATCATCGATACCCGCCCGTTAGTGCTGTATGTGACGTTAACTGCCTTTTTCCTGTTTTTCACCAAGCGAGTCGTGGAGAGCCGCCGGTGGAAATGAGATGACATGAGATGAGATGAGCGACGAACTTCCACCCAGCTTTTCCTTCTCGAGGAAGTGGAGCCAACGGATTAACGTTCTGGTTGGGATCCTCTCCCTGCTGGCGATCGTGGTCATGTTGAACCACCTCGCCACCCGTCATTATCAGAGGTATCATGTTCGATTGAACGATCGTGCGGAGCTGTCTCCCCTGAGTCGTAGGATTTTGACCACCCTGACGAACGAGATTCGGGTGACTTGCTATTACTCCCGCGAGGACACCCTTTATAGCGATGTCAAGGAGCTGCTGCGCGAGTATCGCTCGGTCACCACCAAGTTAATCGTTGATATGGTGGATCCTCTTCGGGACACCCCCGAGGCCAAGCTGATCAAGTCCAAATACGGCATCCCGGCCAATGAAAACTCCTTTGTGATCTTCGAGTCGCAGGGACGGATCAAGCTCATCAGCCAGAAGGAGCTGTTCGAGTATGATTTGAGCCCGCTGATGACGGGCCAGAGCAAGGAGATCAAGCGCAAGAACTTCAAAGGCGAGCTGTTGTTCACCTCCGCCATTTACTACCTGGCTTCGCAACGGCAGCTGAAGGCTTATTTCGTGGCAGGGCTGGGTGGACCGCTGCCCACGGATCAAGATGACAAAAGCGGTTTCTCCAAGTTCGCTCGTTTGTTGGAGATGGGAGGGATTGAGTGGGACACCCTACGCGTGGGAGACGGTCGGCCCGTCCCCGAGGACTGCAGCTTGCTGGTGGTTGCGGGGCCCCGCAGCCAGGTCTCGCCCGAGGCGATTGACGCGATTGAGAACTACCTTCAGAACGGGGGGCGTGCGCTGATGCTGTTCGATGTGCTCGGAGTCCAGGTAGAAACCGGGCTCGAGGCCATGCTGCGTCGGTTTGGCGTCAAGGTGGGCTTCGACAATGTTCGGGACAAGGAAAGCACCAGCCTGGCTGGGGGAGGAAGGGATCTGGTCATTGGTGATTTCTCGCCTCATCCCATCATGGCTTCGCTGTCGGCCTCGTCGGATTCCTTGGTCCACGTCATGCTCCCGCGATCGGTGTTCCCGCTTCCGCGGGCGGCCGGCACAACCGACCGAGTGACGGTGGAGCCCTTGTTCACCACTGGGCCGCAGGGCATGATCTATGAGCCAGCCACCCAGCGTTCTGAGGTTGTTGAGGCCCGCCCTCTGTCCGCGTTGAGGACCAATGTGCCCATCGCGGTGGCGGTCGAGCGTGGTGGTCTGCCCGGAGTGGACGCGGCTCGCGGCGGCGCCTCGCGGTTGGTGGTGGTGGGGGATTCCCTCTTCCTTGGCAACCAGCTCATCGCTTCGGCTCGAAACTCCGCGTTTGCGCAGTCGGCCATTAACTGGCTGGTGGATCGATCGCTGCTGCTGGCGGATGTGGGTACCCAGCCCTATCACGAGTTCCGGCTCAGTATGAAGGAGTCTGAGCAACGCCTGCTGATGGTCATGTTTTTAGTGGGGATGCCTGGAGCCGTGCTCGCCTTCGGGTTTTTTGTCTGGTTGAGACGGCGGTCCTAAGCGCGCGAAAGCCACATCGATCATGAGATGGAGATCCACATTCTGGTTGGTAGGAATCGCCTTCGGGTTGCTGGCCTACATCTGGTTTGCCGAGCGCCATACGCCCTCGACTGCGGATCGCCAGGCCTCGCAGCGGCTGCTGTCCGAGTTTCGGGCCATCGAAGTGGATACGGTGCAGGTTCAGCGCACCAACTCCTTCATCCTGCAGGTTCAGAGAACCAACGAAGGTTGGGAGTATCTGGCCCCGATCTCGTATCCGGCGCAAAAGCTCTCGGTTCAGGCTCTGCTCGAGTACGTTCAGACCTTAAACCGCGATTTTCTGGTCGCCGAAGGCGCGGCGGCGGACACCTCCGGTGCGACCAATAAGTTCGGGCTGGATCAGCCTTCGGCGATCCTCACTTTGGTGCAATCGTCGTTGCGGGCGGAGTTGAAGATCGGGGCTAAGACCCTCTCGGGCGAGCAGGTGTATGCCCAGCTGGTCGGCTCTCCGGGGGTCTATGCGCTGCCTGCGCAGCTGCTCGAGCTGCTTCCGGTCTCGTCGGATGATTGGCGCGATCGTTCGATGATGCGCCTGGCGGGGCTTGGGTTCGAGTGGCTTTCGGTGAGCAATGCCACCCTTGGATTTACGGTTGGCATGGATTTGACTAACGGCTTCGTCCTGCGGAAACCATTCCAGGCTCGGGCCAACGGCGCGGCCGTGAGCAAGTTGATTCAGGAGATTTATTCCATCAAGGTGGCGCAGTTTGTCAGCGACAACCCGCGGATCGACCTGGAGCCTTTTGGACTGCAGCCGCCGGTCTTGGAGTGTCGGGTGGGGGCCGATACCAACACCTTGGCCTCGGTGCAGTTTGGGTCTTCCCCGACCAACGATGCCAACCTCGTTTACGCGAGACTTTCCGTGAACAACAATCTGGTGCTGCTCCCGCGGGCGATCCTTGAGCAACTGCGCGTCTCGGTGCGCGACCTGCGCGATCCTCGGATGTTTTCGTTCGTGCCTGAAGCGGTGGACAGTTTTGAGGTGCGCGGGCCGGAGAATTTCAGCGTTCGTCGGGAGGGGGCCGAGCTGTGGCGCATTCAGCCCGGGGCAGGGACCGCCGATTCCAAGTTGATGCACGACATTATCAGTGCCATCTCGGATTTGAGGGTGTTGGAGTTCACCAAGGACATCGTGACTGATTTTTCGCCGTATGCGCTGGATCCCCCCACCTACACTTGGATTCTTCGCGGCACCCTGACCAACCTCCTGGGGGTGGCTTCCTCGAACGCGGTGCTGGCCCAGCTTGAGTTGGGGGGCATGCAGGAGGAAAAGGTCTATGCCCGGCGACCCGATGAGGCCTCGGTGTATGGAATTCGTCTGGGGGATGCCCAAAAGCTGCCGGATGTGGCTTGGAAGCTGCGCGATCGGAAAATCTGGAGTTTCGCCACCAACGAGGTGGTGAAGATCAAGGTGGAGCAGGAGGGGCAGCAGGTGGAGTTGGTACGGAGCCCGGACGGCAAGTGGACGGTCGCCGAAGGTGGGCCCAAACGTTTTCTCATTCGGAGCACGTTGGCGCTGGAGGAGACCGTTTTTCGGCTGGGTCGCTTGAATGCCAGTGTGTGGTCCGCGCGCGGAATTGAGAATCGCACGGCCTATGGGTTCAAGGACAATGGACACCGCTTGACCATCGATACCCGACAGGATGGCAAACCCCGCAGCTACTCGGTCGAACTTGGCGGGACGGCGCCTTCCCGTTACCGCTATGCCACCACTCAACTCGGGGATGAATGGTGGTTCTTTGAGATGCCTATGGATATCTATTTTTCGCTCATGAGGGATCTCAATCTCAGTCGGAACGGCGAGTTCTGATCTCCGTGAAACGCTTGTGGTGGAGCGCGCTGACTGCTCGCAGACCGCAGGTTGCAGGCGCCAGTGCGCTCTTTCGCCCCGTCCATGATACAATGGCTGCCCAGTCGAGTTCGGTCCGTGTTCCGCTTTTGCTGGCGCTTTGCGCGAACCGGCGTGGTTTGCCTGGCCTTGATCATTGCGGCCTTCTTCATTCATCTTCATAACGTCGGGCTGCCCGAGACGGTCAAGCAGAGGTTGGTGCAAAGCCTGGAACGCCGAGGCTGGCACATGGAGTACAGCCGGCTGCGTTTTCGTTGGATGCAGGGGATTGTAGGGGAAGACCTGCACCTTCGTCCCAGCGGCTCGGGGGCTAGAGGTCCTGAGCTGTTCGTGGATCGGATCGACTTTCGTCTGAGCCGCGAAGATCTGCGCCGGTTCGTCTTCACTCCGGAGTCTCTCCTCCTTCGCCAAGGGAGATGTGTGTGGATCTTAACGAGCAGCAACGAAGTGACCCGCAGCCTGACTCTCGAGAAGGTGGAGGGGAGGCTCCTCTATGCGGAGCCCGATCGCTTGGAACTCTCCTCCTTGACCGCCCGCTTCCATGGCCTCGATGTCAGTATCGAGGCCCACCTGACCAACATCACGCATTTGCGCGAGATTCGATGGCCCCAGCGGCGGCAGGCAACCCCATCCGGAGTGTCGACCGAACAAGCCTTGCGAGATGTGGCGGAGTCTCTCAATCGGTGTGAGCTTTCTCCTGGGTCCTCCCTTAGCCTGCGGCTGCTCGGGGATTTGCAGCAGACGAACAGCTTTCAGGCCGAGCTGGATTTCAAGTTGCCTTCCTTGACCTCGCCGTGGCTGACGGGGACGAATGTGGAGCTGTGGTCAAAAATTCTCCCACCCGTCAACATGTCTCAGCCGTTTGAGCTGAGATGGCGATTGAGCGGGGAAGGGTGTCGTACGCCGTGGGGGGAGGCCAATGACCTGCGCTTGGAGGGGAACTGGGCTCATCGCCTTGACGAACCGTTGGCGCGCTCCGGGGAATTCGCGCTGGTTTGCTCCCGGCTGAGGACCCGAACCCTGAGTTTGGATGGCATCCAGGGGCAACTTCGTTTTGAGCGCCCGTCCAACTCGTTGGATCGATTTGCGGTTACCCTTCGCAGCAGCGGCCAGCACGTTGCCTGGCCAGGCGGTTCGACGGGGGAGCCGATGGTGGATGGAAGGCTGATGGTGGATGCGGCCGGTTGGACCCCTTTGTCCGGGGAGATCACGCTGGCGGGATTGCAGGCGAGGCTAAACAGCGCCAGTGCGCAACGGGTTCGAGCCAAGGCGGAGTTTACCAATCCGTTAACCAATGAGTTTTGGAATCGTGCCGAGGATGCCAATGGCGTGGCGATTTGGAGGCTGCGCCAGCCCTTCTTGGACTCTCTGGCGGTTCCTGAGGCCAAATGGGAGCTGTCCTTGGGAGGGGTGGAGGTCCCGAAGCTGAGTGTGGATGAGATGGAGCTGCAAGGAGGGTGGCGGTTTCCCGATATCTCCATCTCGCGGCTTCATGGGGTGTTGAACCGCGGGGAGATCGATGCCGCGTTGAGTTTGAACGTATCCAATCGCCTGGTCTCGGTTTCTCTGACCAACACGACCGACGCTCACCTGTTGGGCCCGCTGCTGGGAACGAACGCCACCCGATGGCTCAGCCAGTACGGATGGAAGCAGCCTCCGTGGGTCAAGGCGGACGCAGAAATCCGGCTGCCCCAATGGTCGCATTTCCTGAACCGCTTGGGTCCCACTTCGAACCTTGCCTTGGGGCCGATTCCTTGGAAGGAGGAGTCCATTCCATCGTTGCGAGTCTCCGGTCGGATGCGGGTGGGGGAGGGAGATTTTCGAAAGGCGGAGTTCTCCTCCGCCACAATGAGTTTCTTCAGCTCGAACCAGGTCTGGTGGCTTCCTAACATCGTTGCGATTCGTCCGGAAGGGACCCTCGAGCTGGCCCATTTTTCCGACGAGGTGACGAAGGATTATTCCTTCCGGATCCGGAGTCAGATTGACCTCAAAGCGATCAAGCCGATGCTAGCCTCATCAGCCCACGATGAACTCGATCTGTTCCAGTTTGGTGAGCCCCCCCTGATTCAGGGAGAGGTGAGAGGGCGATGGCGATCTCCCGAGCTGCTGTCGGTTTTGGCGAGCTTTCAGGCGACCAACATGAGCTTTCGGGGGGAGTCTGCCAAGGGGGTCCAGGTGGGCACACTGAGCTACACAAATCGGCTGTTTATCGCGCGTGATCTTGCGATGGATCGCGAGGAAGGAAAAGCCACGGTGGCTGAGGCCTGGTTCGATTTGGACGAGCAGAAACTTCGGCTGAGCAATGTGGTGAGTCGAGTGCATCTGGCACCGGTATGCCGGGCCATCGGTCCAAAAGTGGCCGAGGTCATGGAGGAGTATCGGTTTCAGGCTCCGCCGTTCGTAAAGATGAATGGGGTGGTAGACACCTTAAAGCGTCGAAACGAGAATGATTTACACTTCGAAGTTGATGCTTCTCTGTTCAACTGGAAGCTCTTTCATCTGCCTCAAGTGGTTACCCGTCTTGATTGGGTGGGAGATCGGTTGGATCTGACGCAGCTGCGAGGCCGGTTTTATGGGGGGCAGATCCGAGGGGGAGCTCATTTCGATTTTTCTCGTGATCGCGGAACCGACTTTCGTTTCGATCTCAACGCCCAAGGCGTGTTTCTGTCCCAGTTGATGAAGGCCGTCTCGAGCAGGTCGAATCGGGTCGAAGGTGTTTTGGATTGTGAGGTTGTGATCACCAACGCGAACACACGCGACAAGTTCACCTGGAACGGGTACGGCCGGGGTGAGCTGACCAACGGGTTGATCTGGGACATTCCCTTTTTCGCGCTCGTGTCTCCAGTGCTGAACACTTTTTCGTCGGGGCTGGGAAACAGTCGCGCTCGTCATGCCACCGGCAGCTTTGGCATCACGAACGGCACCATCTTTACTCAGGACCTGGAGATTCGCGCCAGCGCGATGCGGCTCAAGGCCGGTGGAACCGTTGACTTCGACAAGCGCCTCAACGCGCGCATGGAGGCCGAGTTGCTCCGCAACATGCCTGCGGTGGGATTCGTTTTGAGTAAGCTCTTTTGGCCGGTTTCCAAGCTGTTTGAGTTCAAGATCACCGGAACCCTGGATCAGCCCAAAACCGATCAGCTCTACATGATACCTCGGATCCTCTTGGCTCCGTTGCATCCGGTGCGCACGTTGAAGGATCTGTTTCAGGGTCCGGGAGATGCCAAACGGGGGGAGCGCAAGGCAGCAGAGGAGAATTCGGAGGGCGACTCATCGCCCGAGTAAGGTCGAAGCTACCGCGGAGGCAGGCTCCGAACCCCTCACCGAGAATATCTGGATCAAGACTGGGCCAACATCGGACGTTTTAACGGACCTAAAGGAAGCTGGCGGCGTCCGTTCCGCCAGAAAAACAGCCCAGCAGCGATGGGCTGCTTTGGCGGCCAACTGACCCCGCTTTCCAGGTAGAGCCTAATCCGCCACAAAGAATCGCCAATCAGCTATCCCATGGAAATTGCGTATGAATGCAGTGACGGGCAATTCCGCTGGTGATTTGGGTGCGCGTATTAGGCTCAGTCCGGCCTCTTGTGGCAAGCGATTTCCTTTGCGATTGTTGATTTCCTTGCTGGCCCAAACGCAATTGTCCCAGGAGTCCTTGCCACCTTTAGAGCGGGGAAGGATATGATCGATGCTGCCCTCGTCGGCTCGGAGTAGCCGACCGGTGTATTGGCAGCGGTTGCCATCTCGTTCCCGAATGGCGCGTGCGTTCAAAGTGGGGCGGCGCATGGGGACCCGGGAGTAGTTTACGGCGACGATGACGCTGGGCACGCGAATGGGACCACGGACGGTCAGGACCGCGTTGTCTTCTGGGCGAATCGGCAATTGAAGCCATTCTTCCCAGCTGACCGGACGGATTTCCTCCTCGCCTCGTATCTCGAGGGCGGTTGCCGTTCCAGAGGACATTTGGCAGAAAGCGTCAGCGGGGGTGCGGACGTTGATCGCTTGCCAATTGCGGTTAAGCACTAGCACTGTTGCTTTGTTTAGGACGTCGCTCATACGCTTTCCAAACCTAGCACCACCAACCTAGAAACACGCCTGTTTGAGCGCGGAAGCGTGAACAAAGGGACTTCCGCCCGGCGTTTTGCCATGGTTATGTAGCTCAGGTGTGGACGGCGTGCGAGCCAAATCTGAGGATAAAGCAGGAGTCGAGGACTGCCGATTCTTGGGGAGGACGGGGAAATTGTCCCTTGGATCCCACCGCGCTCGACACTACACTGCGGCCGAAACGACTGGATGAGATTCATTTACAATATTTTATTTAGTGTCTTTTTTTACCTCAGCGCGCCTTTTTATTTTTTCAAGATGTGGCGTCGCGGTGGATGGAAGGAGAATTTTGGGCACCGGTTTGGGCGTTTTGACGCCAAGGTCAAGCAGGCCCTCACCAACCGCCACATCATTTGGCTGCATGCGGTGAGTGTGGGTGAGGTGAACATCTGCATGCATCTAATTCAGGCCTTGGAGCCACGGATCCCCAACATCAAGATCGTGGTTTCGACCACTACGAGCACCGGGATGGGGGAGCTCAAGAAGCGTCTGCCGTCTCATATCCAAAAGATTTATTATCCCATCGATCGGAAGCCGTGGGTGTGGAAAGCCCTCGGCACGATCCATCCCGAAGCGGTGATTTTGATCGAGGCGGAGATTTGGCCGAATTTCATCTGGCGTTGTCGCGATCTCGGGATCCCGACTTTTCTGATTAACGCTCGGCTCTCCGAACGGTCCCGACGAGGTTATCGGTTCTGGGGATTTCTATTTCGTCCCTTGTTCCAGTCCTTGGCTGGGGTGGGATGTCAGAACCAGGAGGATGCTGAGAAGTTGGTCGAGATCGGCTGCCGTCCCGAAGCCGTGCGCGTTTTGGGCAGCCTGAAGTTTGATTCCGTTAAACTGGACGAGCGTCGTTTGTTGGATGTGCCGGCCTTGCTGAAGCAGCTCGGGGTGGATTCTTCGGCGCCGGTCCTCGTTGCCGGCAGCACACATGCCGGGGAAGAGGCGGTGATTGGGGAGATCTTTCTGAAGCTGCGGGCCCGTTTTAAGAATCTCTTCCTGATTGTGGTGCCGCGCCATGCGGAGCGCGCCAAGGATGCGGGGCGCGACATGGAGGCTCAGCAGCTGCGCTTAGTCTACCGAACCCAGATCACAGCGCACACCGCCCATGCTCCTGGTGCGGTGGATTGTCTGATGGTGAACACCACCGGAGAACTCAAGTACTTCTACGAGCGCGCCAATGTGATCTTCGTCGGTAAGAGCCTCAAAGCCCATGGCGGTCAGAATCCCATTGAACCAGGCGCGATGGGTAAGCCGATGGTATTTGGCCCGAACATGGAGAACTTTGCGGCGATTGCGGGGATCTTTGTGGCTCAAAAAGGCGCTGTTCAAGTGAGGCATGCGGCTGAATTGGAACAGGTTATCGGGGATCTGCTAGCTGACCCTGCGCGATCCAGCGATTTGGGACGCAATGCCTTGCGCGTTGTGCAAGAAAACCAAGGCGCCATCGAACGCACGGTTGAGATGGTGATCCAGAAGCTGAACGGCGGCGGGCTCCACATCGAATAGCGGCGGGTCTCGCTGGGCAGACGGTTTCGGGGCTCCTGATCAGCGGAGATTTTGGGGTCCGGAACAGCCCGGTTTTTGAAAATATACCCTTGATTTTCCCTAGCCAGCAGGGCGAAGGTCGCGGCGTTCACGGAAGGCCCCGAGCGGCCTTAAGTGAACTGCTGCAGTGCCCGAACCTCGGTCTTGAGCGAGTCAGTCGGGCGTCTATCAATTCAGACCAAAACTGCGCTGATGTAGAGAACGCTCCCTGTAGAGACAGACAGAATGGAAGAACCGATCGAAATCGAAGGTCGAATCCTGACCGTGTTGGCTGGAACGATGTTCCGTGTGGAACTGGACAACAAGCATCAAGTCCTGGCTCATATTTCCGGGAAGATGCGCAAGCGTTTCATTCGCCTGACGGTCGGAGATCGTGTTCGCATGGAGATGTCTCCCTACGACCTCGACAAGGCCCGCATTACCTACCGAATCGGATAGCAGGTTGCCTTACCGAGCAGGTTGCTTTACCGAAGTCTCACCGGGATCCCGCGATCGGCCAGGTGACGTTTCACGTCGCCGACGGTGAATTCCTGGAAGTGGAAGATACTGGCAGCTAGCACGGCATCGGCTTTGCCTTCAAGGAGTACCTCCGCCAAGTGATCCAGTTTGCCGGCTCCACCGCTGGCAACGACCGGCACTCCAACCGCTTCGCTGACCCGGCGAGTGATCTCCAGATCAAAACCATTCTTTGTGCCATCAGCATCGATGCTATTGAGCACGATCTCGCCGGCGCCCAAGCCGACCGCCTGTTCCGCCCAGGCGATCGCTTCGAGTCCGGTGGCCTGCCTCCCTCCCCGAACGAAGACCTCCCACCGACCGGGGGCTGTTTTTTTAGCATCGATGGAAACAACGATGCATTGGCTGCCAAATTTCTCGGCCCCCGCGCGGATCAGATCGGGTTGAGCGATGGCCGAGGAATTGATGCTGATCTTGTCCGCCCCGGCTTTGAGCATGGTATGCATGTCCTCCACGGAGCGTATCCCGCCTCCGACGGTGAGAGGCATAAAGCATTGGTCTGCCGCCCTTTGGATGACATCGACCATCGATGCTCGGCCGTGTGCGCTCGCGGTGATGTCAAAGAACACCATCTCGTCGGCCCCTTGTTCGTTGTAACGGATCGCGAGTTCAACGGGGTCGCCGACGTTCCGGAGTCCGCCGTCCTCAGCGCGGCCGAATTGGACGCCACGGGTGACTTTTCCGTCGTGGACATCCAGGCAGGGAATGACGCGTTTCGCGAGCACGGCTGGAGCATACCTCGAATCCCGCTCCGCCTGACAAGCCATTAGTGGACGACAAGATGGAGATTGCTTCCTACGGCCCGCTGCCGCTTTCATCGGTCCGGCGGTATTCCTGCACCCCCGCCAGACCTGACGTGGACGCCATTCGAAAACGGGAACTGCTGCTCTCGCTGAAGTATTGCACGATCGAAGCGTGCTTCAGCGTCCCGATGCTTCACTTGACCACCGGCAATCTGCCGTTCCTGATCGGCTTTGCGGTGAAAGCCTTGGGGTGGGGGAATGGCGCGGTGGCTTTTCTGTCGCTCACCCCGTTTCTTTGTCTCTTCATCCAGCCCCCGATGACGGCATGGCTGCAGTCCCGTTACTCGTTGCGACGGATTATAGCGTTGGGCGTGGCGCTGAATGCGGTGCCGTGGATGCTTCTGCCCATCTTTCCCTGGCTGGACCTTCCGCAAAGGGACCTCGCATTTGCCGTGATTGTGTTGACCTCGACTCTGGCCAACAGCATTAGTGCCGTTGCGTGGTCGGCCGCTGTCTCCGATCTGGTCCCGCTCAACATTCGGGGGAAGTATTTCGGTCGACGGAACCTGATCTTCGGCACTTGGAGTTTGGTGGTGACGTTTGCGGCCGGTCAGATCGCGGATGCCTATGAAAATGCGTTGTACGTCTTTGGCCTGATCTTTCTGGCGGCGTCGATCTCGCGGTTCTGCGGATTGTTTTATTTTCTGAGGATGAAGCTGCCGGCCTCCGCGACGGTGAGGCAGCCTCCGGAGGCGGCCCAAGTCAGTTTGTTGGATACACTCCGGGATGGAAATTTCGTTCGACTCATTCTGTTCACGGGGCTCTTCGGAATGTGTCTCTATTTAGGGAACCCTTTTTACAGCGTCTACGTGCTGAACGGGCTGCATCGATCGTTGGGAGACCTGACGTTGCTGACGTTGATCAGCACGTTGGGTGGGTTGATCTCGCTCAAGACCTGGGGGCCTTTGAGTGATCGGTTTGGAAACAAGCCGGTGTTGATCACGACGGCGCTCATCTGGCTGACGGCCGCGGCCGTCTCCTGGCTGTTCTCGGGACCTGCTCGCTACACCCATCTCTATCTGAACTACTTCATCACCGGGTTTATGTTTTCCGGGTTTGAGCTGTGTCAGTTTGCGGTGATGATCAAAATGGTCCCCTCCACTCACAAGACCCATTACATCTCCGTTTTTCTGAGCCTGACTCGAATGTTTTGGGCCTTAGGACCGCCCCTGGGTGCCTGGATTTTGAGTCATCTTCCCGAGCAGTTGGGCACCTGGCTGGGGCAGCCGCTGACCAACTACCATGTGATCATCGTGGGCTCACTGATCGCCTGCATTCTCGTGCTGAACTTGCTTCATACTGTTCGAGAGCCGGCTGAGCGTCCCGCCCGCGAATTGATTGCGGTGATGTCGAACATGCGAGAGTTCAACCCGCTGATGGGGCTGAGCTCGCTTGCCTACTACATGTTCACCCCGCGAGGCCTGAGCCGCCTGGCGCATGTATCCGTTCGCACCTTTCGCCGACAGACCAGCGCGGTCACCGAGGTGGGCGAGGACTTGATGGAGGAAGGACTTAAGGTGCTTCGTCAACCGTTTGAGAAGGAGGAGGACCCCAAGGACAAAGGCCGAGGGGATGGCGGTTCGACGGCCGGAAAATAAGGCGCTGCTCTACCGCCGTGACGTGACGGGTTAGGGCGAGACTCCGTTCGAGCCCATGAATGCTCGGCGTGTGAAAGGGTTGTATGGGTCACGGCGAGAAGCGCTCAGGGAAAATCGGCGAAGAGAGGCCCTCATCGGGGTTAACCCTTTTCCCCGCACGCAGTGCCTCCTAGCCGCACCCACCCCGACTCCGGGTCGGGGTGGGTGCGGCTAGGTTCGCATCAGCTTGGCCACGGCTTGGGCTCGGGAGTGCACGTGGAGTTTTTCGTAGATCCGACGCGTGTAGGTTCGTACCGTGTCAAAGCTGATGCCCAGGTTCTCGGCGATCTCTTTGGCCAAGTAACCTTTGGCGAGCTGGTCCAGGATCTCCCGCTCGCGATTGGATAGTTGATCCAGCTCTTCGCTGGAGGGAGCTGCCGCCGGCATTCGGCCGCCAAAGGATTCGACGACTTTCCGGGCGATTTGGCTGCTCATCGGGGCTCCCCCTTTAGAGACGTCACGCAGCGCCTCCAGCAGTTCCGCGGGCGGGGTGCGCTTGAGCAGATAACCGGTGGCCCCCGCCTGGAGCGCGTTGAACACATGATCATGGTTCTCGTAGACCGTGACCATCACGTATTGAATTTTTGGATCGCCGGGCTTGAGCCGGCGGACGCATTCAACCCCATTGATCCCGGGTAGGTTGATATCCACCAGTGCGATGTCCGGCTTCACCTGAAGCATCTGCTCCACCGCGGTTTCGGCATCGGGGAAGGTGGCGACACACTCGAAGTCCGGGGCGCGCTGCAACAGCCGCGCGAACGATTCACGCAGCATCGAATCGTCCTCGACAATCGCTACCTTCAACTTGCCCGAGGATAGAGGTGTGGTCCCGGAAGACTTCATAAGCCTGGCCTACTATGGTTTGTTGGTGCCAACTTGCAAGGGGGATGAGTGCATTTTGGATTTTAGATTTGCGATTTTGGATTCCCGATGTGAGCGAATCCCGGCTCATCCCAGAATTCCGTGGTTTCCATCGACCTTCCGAGATCTAGCGTTCGCCTTCCTTGGGTAGCGGAGCTCGGAATGTGATCTGGGCTCCGCCTCCCGGTGCCTTTTCCGCGACGCAGCTTCCGCCGATCTCGCGCATCCGTCGGCTCATGTTTTTCATGCCGTTGCGATTGCTGGGGGGAGGCTGGTCCCCCGGCCAGCCCTGGCCGTTGTCGGTGACCGACCAGGTCAGGGTGGAGCCGTCGGTTTCGAATCGGACGGTCACCTCGGTGGCCTTCGAATGTTTGACCACATTGGTCATGGATTCTCTGAAGGCCATGAACAGATGGTGGCGAATATCCGAGCGCATCGGAGTACGGGCGATCGTGGGGGGAAGGTCGAAACGACAGCGGATCTGGGTTGGACGCAGGTAGTCTTCTGCGTAACCACAGGCATAGACCACGAGGCTTTCCAGATTGTCGTTGCTGGGATTGACCGCCCAGACGATCTCATCGACGGAGCGAGTGAGGTCGCGCGCTTTGCTGGAGATTTGCTGGAGGTCTTTTTGCAAGGGGGCATCCTCGGCCGCCTCCTCGCTGACGATTTCGCTCAGGAGCGTAATCTCCGTCAGGCGGGCGCCGAGATCGTCATGGATGTCTTGGGAGATGCGCAGACGTTCGTGCTCGATGGCTTTTTCCTTCTCCAGCTCCGCTAGTTTGGCCTGCTGGCGACGCTGCTCCATGATCCGGGCAGCCAGGGCCACCCCGGTTCCGAGAATCAGCAGGGCCGCGATGCGGAAGGTGTTCGTTTGCCAGAAGTGAGGTCGGACCGTGATCGCCAGGCTGGCACCGGTCATGTTCCACACATGATCATTGTTTCTGGCGATCACCTGGAAACGGTAGTTTCCGGGGGTGAGATGCTGATAATCGACATGACGTCGATTTCCGGCATCCACCCATTGCTGGTCGATGCCCTCGAGCCGAATACGGTAACGAACTTGATCGGGGGCAGAGAAGCTCAGCCCGGAATAGCGGATCTCCAAGTGAGTCTGTCCGGGCGACAGCTCGACGGTCCGTGAGTTGGGGGTGGCGGTTTTTGCTGTGGCCGACGTCGTGGTCTCGATGCTTCCAGTGGGAGTGAGCGAATCCCAGCGCTTGGTGCCATCGACCCAGATCTCCTCGATCTGCACACTGGGGGGCACCTGGTTCGTTTTCGGGGAGTGTGGGTCGATCACCGCCAGCCCCTTCACCGTGGGGAAGCAGAGCCGGCCATCGCGGAGCCGACAGGCTGAGGGCTGGAAGCCGCCGGTGCATTCGATGCTGGGCAGCCCGTCCGCCTTGGTGAAGATCTGGGGCTCCACACGGGTGCGCTCTCCATTTTGGAATTCCTGGAGTTGGCGGCGATTAATCCGGAACACGCCTGCGTAGGAGCCGATCCAGAGGTCCCCCAGGTCATCCTGGAGAATCTGGCAGATGACGTCGCTGGGCAATCCTTCCTGCGTGGTCAGGGTCTCAAAGCGATCGCCCTGCAGAAAGCTCAGCCCCCCTTGGTAGGTGCCAACCCAAAGCGTTCCGTCGACGTCGGTGTGCAGAGCCCAGATGAACTCGCTACGTAGGCCATCGGCAGTTCCGTAGCGTGAAAAGCGGTCTTCTTCGTGACGGAACAGCCCACTGCCGTGAGTTCCGATCCAGATCGCGCCGTTGCGGTCCTCGCCCATGGTGCGAACATCGAAGTTCGACGGGCTTTCCGGCACCGAAAGCAGCACCGGCTCGCCTTGGGTGATGCGAGTAATGGTCCCGAAGGTTTGTTGTCCCAACCACAAGTTGCCTCGGCTGTCCTCGAACAGCCCCAGGACAATCGGACTCAGAGGCGTCCCGGGGAAGAAGCCAACTTCCACGTTCGGAGGTCGGAACGCTTCGAAGCGCTGTGCTTGTCCTTTAAGCCGAAACAGCCCGCCACCCCGCGTTCCCGCCCAAGTGGTACCCTCATGGTCGCGCAATACCGACCACACTTCCGGATGGGTGAGACCGCGCCGCTCGTCGAAGTGTTCCACACGGCCGTTCTTGATCTGGTTGAGCCATTCTCCATTGGTCCCGATCCAGAGCTCCCCGTCGGCGCCCTCGGAAACGCCGAGGACTTCTTCGGCCGATAGCCCATCTTGCTGACGATATTTACGAAACAGCGCTGGTTTGAGCCGGGCGAGCCCGCCGCCCTGCAAACCGACCCAGATGTTCCCCTCCAGGTCTTCACAAAGACTTGTGACAAAGGGGTTGGGTAATCCTTGGCGGCTGCCGATTTGGATCGATCGTCCGCCTGGATCGTAGCCAAAGACCCCGCCGCCCAACATGCCGATCCAGATTCTTCCCGTGCGGCTTTGGATCATGCTGCGAATCGGACGTCCCGGCCAAAGGAAGGGCCCGTGCTCGGCGGCGACCGCGCCGCCGGTTGTGATCCGACGCAACCAAAACCGCGTGGAATCGCTGCTCGCCACCCAGAGTCCACCTTCTTGGGCTGGGGTGGCTCCCTGGATCACAGTTCCAGAGGGAGGGCTCCAGACCTTAAGAAACGCCTCGTCGGTCCAGGTTCCGACCGACCGAGGCGCGGCCGCCCAAAGATGTCCAGAAGACTCCACAGCCATGGCCAGGACACCCGCCTCGGTCTGGAGCGCCCCTTGTCCGGAGGGTTGAAAGCCAGCCCCTGCCCAGTGGCACAGGTTGGATTCGTAGTTAAGCAGCCAGAGCCTTCCTCGTGAGTCCTCGGTCATCTGTCGAGCCATGCGTGCGGTCGAGCCCTGGCTGGGGGGGTGGAATTCGGTGAACTGGCCGTTGCTCATGCGGAAGACCTGACCTTCCTCGGCTCCCACCCAGAGGTCCCCGCGACGATCCGCGTACAGCTGAACAATCCGTGCGCTGGTCAGGCTCGGGGTGTTCGCGGGGTTCAGAGTGCGAAATCCCGTGCCGTCGAAGCGAGCCAGACCGTTGTAGGTTCCAATCCAGAGGTAGCCATCGGCCGTCTGAACCAGGGAGTTCACGGTTCCTTGCGGGAGCCCTTGGTCGGTCTGCCACACGTCCACCAGGTAGTCCAACGGCGCGTCGCGGCGCAGCTCTGCGGCC
Source organism: Verrucomicrobiales bacterium (assembly GCA_016793885.1). NCBI lineage: Bacteria > Pseudomonadati > Verrucomicrobiota > Verrucomicrobiia > Verrucomicrobiales > Verrucomicrobiales bacterium. The sequence goes on along the minus strand of JAEUHE010000009.1, from coordinate 14,840 downwards.
GGGCAGAGGAGGGGAGTCAGGTTGGGGAGGATCAACCCCAGGACCAGACAGGCAATCGTGTAGAAGAGTGAACGTTGCACGTTGAAAAAATTCTAGAGAGGGGGGAGACGAAAGCGAGCCTGGTTTTTGGGGGCGCCGGTTGTAGGTGTGATGGATCCCTAGTGAGGGTTAATTCCGGGAGAGGGCCTATCCTCCGTACGGAGGGAGCCGCGACGTGAGATTGGACGCCGCACCTGCTGAAGCAGGAACTCCATACCTCGGAGGCCCCATCCCCGTGCGCCTTTAGGCGGAGGGGGCCGCGACGTGAGATTGGACGCCGCACCTGCTAAAGCAGGAACTCCATACCTCGGAGGCCCCATCCCCGTGCGCCTTCAGGCGGAGGGGGCCGCGACGTGAGACTGGACGCCGCACCTGCTAAAGCAGGAACTCCATACAACGCAAGAGATCGAGGGGCTCTCCCGGCATGGGACTGCTCACATCCTCACCCCTATTTGATCATCTCGAGCTTCCCGCCGATAGTCCCCTTCGCCGAATTCCCTTTTCCAACGGTGGGTCACAAGGCTATATCCCGGCTGCATGGACGACACGTCATCCGCCAGTTCATCCGAGCCAGCTTCGATTCCCTCAGCCGGCGGACCATCCGAGCCGCGGGTGATTTCCAAGCGGTCGGTTACCGGATGGGTCCTGTATGACCTCGCCAACACCATCTTCTCGATGGGTGTCATCTCCCTCACGCTCCCCTTCTGGATGCGGCAGCAAGTGGGGTCGGACAAGGTCGACTTCCAATATGGCATTGTGAGCGCCATCTCGATGGCGGTGGTGTTCGTCCTTTCGCCGTTGCTTGGAGCGATGACCGATCACGCCCGTCGTCGTCTGCCATTCCTCATGGCCAGCACCATCATTTGTGTGGCGCTCACGACGCTGATGGCCCGGTTCGGTCTGTGGTGGACCTGCGCCATCTTCATTCTGGCGAACATTGCCTACCAGGCTGGAACGCAATATTACGATTCCCTGCTGCCGGAGGTGAGCAATGAGTCGAATCGTGGCAAGATCGGCGGGATCGGCGTCGGGATCGGCTACCTGGGATCCTTCATTGCCGTGGGGCTGAGCCTTAAGTTTAAGGATGCCGCTCCCTCGACACTGTTCACCTTGTATGCGGTCGCCTTTCTTCTCTTTGCCCTGCCCTGCATGATCTTCGTGCGGGAACGTGATAACCCGCGTCACCGTCGATTCGGCTATGCGGAGGCCTGCGCCAGTTTGAAAAACACCTGGAAGACGCTGGTCTCCAGCCAGGAGTACCCGGGGCTTGCCCGTTTTCTGATCGGCCGGATGTTCTATACCGATTCCATCAACACAGTGATTAGTGTGATGACGTTGTTTGTGGTCAATGTGGCGGTGACGGCGGGCGGCACCGAGCAGGAGGCTACCGGACACAAGGATAAGATCATGCTGCTGGCGATTTCGCTCGCTATGGCGGGAGGGTTTGCTTGGGGATGGTTGAACGATCGCATCGGCCCTCGCAAGACGTTGAACGCCGTGCTGTCCTGCTGGATGGCCATCTTTCTCTTGGGGGCTGCCATCGGGATCCTAGGATTGCCGCTCTGGACGATGTATCTGATGGCGGGCGCGGCCGGTTTTTGTCTGGGCGGGGTGTGGGCGGCGGATAGGCCGTTCATGCTGAGGCTGACACCGCCTGATCGGATTGGCGAGTTCTACGGGCTCTACGGAATGGTGGGGCGCTTTTCCGCAATCACGGGTCCCTTAGTGTGGGCGCTGATCACGTCGACCGTGGTTCGTTCGCTTTCTCACGGCGGTCCGGCTTCCAGCCCACTGGAGCAAGCCCAATGGGCTCGTACCGCCCAAGGCTGGGCTGCGTTTGCCCTATTGTTCATGATGATCCTGGGCTTCTGCATTGTGCGCAAAGTTTCGGACGCCCCCAGGGATTGGAAACGCGCGACAGCACCGGCGGACGAGTCCGTCAAGCCCGTGGTGTAAGACCCGTAGTTGAGGTTCGACCCTCCAATTAGAAGTGGGTGAGATTCAGATCGAATTCAGTTGGTAACTGCCCGTAATGGTGCGGGCTTTCAGCCCTCAGCGTGTATGGGTTGAGGGAACCTGGGGTTGTCACCCCAGGCTGGAATGGTGCTGGGCCTATGGCCCGCGGACTGCAACGCCACCGCTGAATCCCCTACGAAGCTGGGCCGAATGGTCTAGGCTGGGTTTGGTATTGGATCAGTGGCTCGTCGGGCTTGAGCACCAACGGTGCGTCACATCCCAGCCTGGGGTGACAACCCCAGGTAACATCCCCCCTCCCAACAAGGGCTGAAAGCCCGGCATAAGGCCTCCGAGTCCATGGCGACTTCACCATCTTTCTCACCCACTTGAAATCACATCCACGGCGAAGCACTGAGTGAATCTCACCGACTTCTAATCCCAGCCTCCCGACCCAGGGTATCCACAATTTGATTCCCTTCAACGCCCCTGCTCGGTATGAACTCGGCCAGAATATCGCATGCAAAAACGCCTACTTGGAAAAACCGGATTAGAGTTGCCCATCCTGAGTTTTGGAGCTTCCTCACTGGGACAAGAGTTTCGGCAGGTCAACCTCGATGAAGCCCTGCGGAGCGTCCGCGTCGCCCTCGATTCCGGACTCAACTTTATTGATACCTCGCCGTTCTATGGCCGCGGTATGTCGGAGGTTTTGCTGGGCATCGCGTTGCGCGGAGTCCCGCGGGACAGCTACACACTCTGCTCGAAACTCGGGCGCTATGATCTTCAGCACTTCGACTTCTCCGCGAAGCGGGTGGCGGAGAGTGTCGACGTGACCTTGCATCGCTTGGGCACTAATCATCTGGACATCATCCTTTGTCACGACATTGAGTTTGTCGAGATGCAGCAGATTGTGGACGAGACCCTTCCCGCCCTTCGAAAGATCCAACAGCAAGGCAAAGTTCGTTTTATCGGCTTCAGCGGCTACCCGATGAAGATCTTCCGCTTCATCTGCGATCAGGCGCCGGTGGACTGCGTGCTTAGCTACAACCAATACACCCTGCAGAACACGCGTTTTGCCGACGAGGTGGTGCCCTATTTGAAGGCGAAAGGGGTAGGGGTGATGAGCGCTGGGCCCTTTTCGGCACGGTTGCTGACGAATGCGCCGTTGCCGGCCTGGCTCAAGGAGCCGGAGAACGTCAAGGCGGCCGCCCGGGCTGCGGCGGCTCACTGTGCGCAGCGCGGTGTGGATATCGCCAAGCTCGCGCTCCAGTTCAGCCTCGCGCACCCGGATATCACGACGACCATAGCGGGGAGCGCCAATCCCGAGAACATTCGTAACTGGGCCCGCTGGGCGGCAGAGCCGGTCGATGCTCAGCTGTTGAAAGAAGTGCAGGACCTCTTCGCGCCGGTCAAGAACCTCGGACATATCGAGGGGTTGGCGAAGAATAATTGACCACGGGTGGCACGCCTTTCAGGGTGCTGTTCCCTGGGGTGATGACCGACCGGGGGTGTCGCTGCGCTCCATGCCCCGTATAGCCTAATTTCGGTGAACCCTGCGGGTTCGGGCTCCGATTGCCGGAGCCGGGGAATTCGACAGCAAGCGCGCTTTTTCCTTCAGCTGACTCAGGAGGGTCTCGGCGACAGGGTTGAGGGGCGATCGCCAGAGGATGCCCACCTTCACACCTGGAATTTCTTTGAGGGGGAGTTCGCGAATTTCTGGCCGAAGCGTCCCCCCGGGAATCTTCACGGAGAGCCCGATGCCCAGTCGTTGCTGCACGTAGGTTTCGATCAGGTCGAGCGACCCCAATTCGATGCCGGTGGGCCAATCAAGTCCTTTCTTGGTAAGGTGCTCGCGGAAGCGACGGTAAACCGGTTCCGTCTCCGGAAAGCTGATGAGCGTTTCCTGAAGGAGATCCCCCGCCAAGACTGCTTCGGCGGTTTTCTCAGGTCGATCGGACGGGACGAGCAGCACGAGGTTCAGCTGCATGAGGACGGCTGACTCGATCCCGGCCCCGATGGTCCCTTCCAGCAGCGTGATTCCGAGGTCGATCTCCTGGTCCTGCAGCGCCTTTTCCACCTGGGGCTGCGAAGCCTCGCGAAGGTCGAATCGAAGTCCTGGGAACTTGCGTCGGATCTCCGATAGCATTGCTGGCAGATGATGACGGAGGACGAGCGTGGGTCCGGCAAATCTCAGTCTCTCACTCACGTCACCACGGAGCTTTTCTTCCATCCTGGGGAGTTGATCGAAGAAGGGGCGTATGAACCGGTAGAGTTCGGTACCCCCGGCCGTCAGCGTGAACGGCCGCCTAATGAACAGGCGTTGTCCTAGATCATGCTCCAACTGGCCGAGTTGACCGCTCACCGCGGGTTGCTGCACTCCGTAGGGAATATTGCGCACCGCCTCCATGATGCCGCCATGCTTCGCTACGTAATAGAAAAGTTCCAGGTGATGCAGGTTCATAACATCGAATTTCCCGATGGCGAGCGAGGTTTATCGATTCACGTTGGGACCGCAAGCTAGGATAGTTTGCTCTCCGCTATGAACGACGAACCTGCCGGACCTCCGGAACCTGATTCTAACCCCAAGCCCCCCCAACCTCGCTGGACCGATGAGGACCACCCGGGCATCGACTATCAGAAGAAAAGGTCTCACCTCAGGTCGGTGGCGTTGGTCATCGCGGCTTTGCTCGGCGCTGTCCTGGTGGGCCTGGCGCTCTTGTTCGGCGCCTGTGCCCTCATTCCCTGAAGGCGATGACGCCTGCTTGTGCGCCTCCGCTTGCTTAACCCCTCAACACCATGATTCCTCTCTCCTCCATTCCCTTGCTTCCCTCGCCACAACCTTTTGCTGCTTCGGCTGATGGCAAAACTCTGCTCAAGTCCACCCTCAGCCGTTGTCCGATCTGCGGGCTCTCCTGTCCCGCCGAAGTCTGGAAGACCTCCGATGAACCGGCCCGAGTCCTATTGGAAAGACGCTGTCCGGCGCATGGATTCTTTTCCGTCTGCATTGCTTCGGATGCCCGGTTTTACTGGCTTTCCTCGGGCGCTCGAGGCGGCGACTCGCGTTGTTGCGACGGGGGAACCTGCTGTAGCGCCGCTGGCGAAGCCCGTGGCACGCTGGGCCGAAATGCGAACCAAAAGCCCGGCTCCCCTTTTGAAACCCTCTCGACCTGCCTGGCGCTGATCGAGATCGTCCAGAGCTGCAACCTGTCCTGCCCGACCTGCTACGCTGATTCGCCGCTGGGTTCTGGAGCCAAGGTTCAAGCCACACCGATCGAAGATCTCAAGCGTCGAATCCAAGGCGTCATCGACCGGAAGGGGAAACTCGAGATTCTGCAGTTGTCCGGGGGCGAGCCGACGCTGCATCCGCAGTTCTTTGAGCTGCTGGAGTGGGCGCAAACACATCCTCGAATCGATTATATCCTGGTGAATACTAACGGAGTTCGACTGGCCCATGATGCGGAGTTCGTAGCGAACTTCGCGGCAGCGGCGAGACGACGTCGCGTTCAGCTGTATCTTCAGTTCGATGGCCTGCAGGCCGAGGGACAGCGCGAGTTGCGTGGCGCGGACTTGAGGGCGACCCGCCAAGAGGTGGTTCGACGAGCCGGAGAGATGAATCTGCCCGTCACGTTGGCCATGACCGTGACCCCGTCCAATCTGAGCCACGTCTGGGAGGCGATCGAGTTTGGTCTCAGCGCTCCCCACATTCAGGGAATCACCTTTCAGCCGGTGTTTGGGAGCGGACGGAATGCCGAAGCGAGTCCGAGGCTCGCCGTGCCGCCCCTAGCTGTGAACCGACTGAACACGGCCGATATTCTGCTCCAGGCTGTTGAACAGTCCGCGGGCGTGCTTAAGTTCGAAGATTTCACCCCGCTCCCGTGCGGGGATCCTAATTGCGCCACCATTGGCTATTTGTTGCGGCTGCCTTCGGAGGTTCGGTCGGTGAGCGAGTACATCGACTTCGGTCAGCTGCAGGGGTTTCTCAAAGATCGGGTGCAGTATAACCTGGCCGACTTGGCTCAATGCGGCTGTGAATCCGAGCCCTTAGGCCAGGTATTGAAAGAGTTTCAGCTTCAGGCGGGCATGACGTTTCGAATCATGGTCAAACCGTTCATGGACGCTTGGACCTGGGATCAGGACCGGATCGACCGCTGCTGCACGCACGTCATTCGGCCGGATGGCAGTTTGGATTCCTTCTGTAGGTATTATGGCGGAGGAGGGGTGCCTTGATGTATCGTTGGACGTTAGGACTGGGGATCCTGTTGAGCGCGCTGTTCTGGATCCGGCACAGCCGCCGGGAGACGCGCCTGCTGTGGATCTACCTGGCCGCACTGTTCGGCGCGTTTGCTGGAGCCAAGGCGGTGTACTGGGCTGCGGAGGGGTTCCTGCAGTTGAACGCGCCCGATCGATGGCTCCAGTGGGCAACGGGAAAAAGCGTGCTGGGGGCATTGCTCGGCGGATACGTCAGTGTGGAACTGATGAAACGATCGCTGAAGTATCCTCATGCGACCGGCGATCTGTTCGCTGCGACCGTTCCGTTGGGCATTGCGCTGGGACGCTTGGGCTGTTGGTCGGCCGGCTGTTGTCAGGGACAGGTCTGTCAGCCAGCCTGGTACACCCTGGTGGATGCTCATGGGCATCATCGCTGGCCATCGGTGCCGCTCGAGCTTGGCTTCAACCTGTTGGCGGTGGGTGCCTTTGGGCTCCTTCGCCGTCTCCAGGGGCTTCCCGGACAGCATTTTCACCTCTATCTGATTGGATACGGTTGTTTTCGTTTTCTGCACGAAACGGTTCGTGACACTCCCCGCTTAATGGGACAGGTCAGCGGCTACCAGATCGTCTGCCTGATTCTGGTGGTTATCGGAGTCGTCGGGTTTGAATTGCGGAGAGGGCGGATCCATTCGCGGCCTTAGGCGAAGGTCCACGGCCTCTCCATGAACCAGGCCCGGTTAACTTCTACAAGGTTTTAAGGGCAGGCCGGGACCAGATCCCAGCAAGAGTTTTGCCCACCGATCACGCCGAGACCACGGATTCGGACGGCATTCAGAAGAGCAGTAGCGTCAGTCGGCACGGCCCGTGCAAGTCCCTCCTCCGATCTGTGTGGTCCGCGTGTTCCGCGGGCAATACGTCCCCACTCCCATTTCCGACCGCCTGCTTTCGACCTGTGTCGATTGGGCCAATTTTTCCCCCTTCATTTTCAAAGCGGGAGATGTCTCCGGCCGACACCTCTCGGCTCGAGTCGGGTGATACTCGAAGTCTCCACGTCTCCAGCAGGACGAAGGTGACCGTGAGAATGATCGGTCCGAGGATGAGGCCTGCCGGGCCCAAGAACACGAGGCCGCCAACGACTGACATAAAGACGAGCACCGTGTGGAGTTTGAGTCGCTTGCCGACCAGAACAGGGCGGAGCAGGTTGTCCACCGTCCCGACCAGCAGCCCGCCCCACAGGGCCAGAATGAGCGCCTTTCCCCAACTGCCTTCGAGCAGCAGAAAAAGAGCGGCAGGAATCCAGACTACGAACGCACCCAGCACGGGGACCACCGCTAGCAAGGCCATCACCACTCCCCAGAGCAGTGGCGTCGGCAATCCTAGCCACCAAAACATGAGCCCTCCCAACAAGCCTTGGATTGCCGAGACCGCCAGGGTTCCATAGACCGTCGCAAAGATCGTGTTCCCCACCTGCGTCAAGAGCCGATCCATCTCGAACTCGGTCAGCGGGATTAAGGAGCTTAAGGCACGCAGAGCATCCCGACGGTCGCGGAGGAGAAAAAAGAGAAGGTAAAATGTTAAAGCAAAGCTCATGGCCTGCACGATGGATCCCCTGACGACGTATCCCGCCACGTTCGTCAGCCCGGAGGACAGCAATCGAAAAGTCCCCGGTAGATCGACCTTCGCTTCGATCCAACGTGCGATAGGTGCGATACGGGGCTGGGCTTCAACGGCCTTCTGCCATTCGCCGGAACTCAGCTTGGACTTGATCATCTCCGCCCCTCCCGCCGCCTCCACAAGCAGGCGCTGGCCCACGAAGCTAATCGGGATCGCTACCATCAAACCAACCACCGCGACGGCGATCAGGGCAGCGACGCTGGGTGACTTGATCCATTTCTCAAGCCAGCCCTGGAACGGTGCGAAGATGACTGCCAAGGCCAAGGCCCAGGCGAGCGAAGCTAGGAATGGGTGCGCGAGTTGATAGCAAAGAAAGAGGCCGAGCGCGGTTGCGGCGATTAATACAACTGTCCCCAGAGAGGATCGCGACGACCAATCACCGGACTCCGCACCCGGCGTCGGACTGGTTTGGATTCCATTCATGAACTCAACACTTCACATTCCAAGGTTGCAGCCGAGGTGTGGGAGGTTAGGTTTTGCCCCAACCGCGGAAAGATCCGGCCATGCCGATCACGGTCAGAACGCAGCCACCGATCAGCATCCAGACCGCCTTATCGGTCGGAGACCCGGTGAAAAATCTCGACACGTCTGAGCTGAAGGAATTCATGGCGCTGACGCCAATGACCACCAGCACCACGCCGGCCCCGATGAGTGAAAGTGAGATTATTTTATCCATAGCATTGTGTTCTCAAGAAGGTTGTTTGTCGTCCACAGGGCTCGGGCCCGATCCGCCGCTTGACTGCGTTTCCTACTCCGCTTCGGAGTCGCCACTGAAGTGGGTTTAGGTTTCCAGTCCCATAGAACTAACCTGACGAAGCCCCACGGTTATGGGTATGGGGTGTTACCCCCATGCGGTGTTCGAGCATCCTCCCTGGCAGCAAACACCGCGGGCGCGAAGGCATGTGCTGCGGTGGGTGCGGTCGGGAGTGTAGGGGACGAGGTTGAACGTGTCCTGGTTCAGGAAGTGGGTGCACCTCCGAAAACGGGCCCTCGGAGATCGGAGCAGGGACGAATGGCCCACGGAACACGCGGACTACACGGAGCCGGAAGGGATTCAGAAGAACATGACCGTCCGTCGATCCAGCCCCACCAAGTCCCTCTTCGGCTCCGTGTAGTCCGCGCGTTCCGTGGGCAAAACCGTTCCCTGGATCTATTCCGTTGTTTAGTCCGTTTCCTGATTGGTGGCACGCCTTGCAGGGTGCTGTTCAATAAATAGGGGAGGCGACAGACCGGGGGGGTCGCTGCGCTCCCAAGCCCCGGCATCTCTTTGAACCCTGAGGGTTCTTGGCAGAGAATTCAGCAACTCGCCCGAAGAGTTCGGGCTGGTGGAGAGAGTAATGCGACCGCTTACCAGCCTTTGCCGCGGGTGGTCGTGCGGACCCGGCAGAGGAACATGTCGGCGGTGATGTAGAGCACGCTGCCGTCATTGCCCCAATTGCAGTTCGCGGTCGCCTCACCTGTTTGGATGGTGCCGAGGTGTGTTCCATCCGGAGCGATGATCAGCACCCCACCGGGGGCCGTGGCGAAGACATTACCGGCCTTGTCCACTTTCAAACCGTCGGGGAGACCCTTGAGGCCAGCCTTGTACATCGGTGTCGCATCGAAGAAGGTGCGACGGTTCTCGATGGTGCCATCCGCCTTCACATCCCACGCGGTAATGATCGGGTTTTCCGGGTCGGATATCGCGACGTACAACGTTTTCTCGTCCGGAGAGAGCGCGATCCCGTTGGGATAGCTCAGTTCGCTGGTCAACAGTTTGACTTCGCCTTTGGTGGTTACCCGGTAAACGCCACAGTAAGGAAGCTCCTTGGTCTTGTCGTCATTTCGATCCAACAGGCCGTAAGGAGGATCGGTGAAGAAGAGATCACCCTTCACGCTGTAGACGAGGTCGTTGGGGCTGTTGAACCGGTAAAAGCGGTAGTACTTGGCAATCGTGCTCTTCTTGCCATTCAACTCGAGCCGCGACACGCGGCGATCACCGTGCTCGCACAGGACCAGGCGTCCGCGGGAGTCGGTGGTCAGGCCATTCGACCCAGGTTCACCGCCGCGCGGGGTGGAGCCGGTGTAGCCGCTGGGATGCATGAACACGGTGGCCGGCTTACCCTCGGACCAGCTGTAGACCCGGTTCTGCGGCACGTCGGAAAAGAGCAGGTAATGGCCGTCGCGAATCCAGACCGGTCCCTCGGACCAATCGAAGCCTTCTGCCAGCTTTTCAATGCGGGCGTCCGACGCCAGAATTGCATCCAGACGAGGGTCGAGGCGCTCGATGCTGCCCATGGTTGGATAGTCCGTGAGGCCTAGTTTGCCGGCCTTCTTGGGTTTGGCGACCGGAGCCGTGCCGCTTTTCTCGGCGGCATCGCTGCGCAGGCACGCGGAGGTGGAGAGGGCAACGCTGAGTCCGAGAGCGAGCAAGGTCTGTGAGTTCATGTGAGTCGCGGACGAGATTCATTCGCAGGCGCGGTTGGGTCAAGGCGATTCTGGGGTAAGAATTGTGTGGGGGGGTTGACTATTGCCGGGTAAGGCCTGGAAGCATCAAACGGCGGACCCATTGATCGTTGTACGCATGGAGTTCCGCCTTCAGGCGGAAGGGACGCAAACATTGGCCCACCTGTATAGGATCTAGCGTTTCGATCATTATCAAGCCCCAGGGGACCGCCTAAAGGCGGAACTACGTACAAGAGACCAAGCCTCACCCGCAAATGATCACACCTCTTCATCTCACCCGCCTCATTCCTCCGTTGATCTTCAGTGTGGTTTCAGCCCATGCTCCCGATGGTCCGCCGCTCAATGATCTCTGCGAAAACTGCCATTGTTTGCATATCCCTCCTCTGGGCGATCACGGTCCCGGGGGCGCCCCCTGATTCGCGCCCGGGGGCTCATTGGGCTTTGGTCCCTCCGCAGCGTCCGCCGCTTCCCGAACTCCGCCACGAACGGTGGGCCCGGAATCCAGTCGATCGTTTCATTTTTTCCCAGCTGGAAGCCCTGAAGCTCAAACCCTCTCCGGAGGCCGATCGGACGACGCTCATTCGCCGACTCAGCTTGGATCTGCTGGGGCTTCCCCCCACACCGGCGGAGGTGGACGCGTTTCTGTCGGACTCCTCGCCCGATGCCTATGAACGCTTGGTCGATCGGCTCTTGCGCTCCGAGCACTACGGTGAGCGCATGGCCGTCGACTGGTTGGACGCCGCCCGTTATGCCGACTCCAATGGCTATCAGGTCGATCGCGACCGCGAGATGTACGCTTGGCGCGATTGGGTCATCCGAGCGTTCAACTCCAACCTTCCGTTCGATCAGTTTACCATCGAACAAATCGCCGGCGACCTGCTTCCGCAGGCCACGCTCGATCAGCGCATCGCGACCGGGTTTCATCGCAATCATATGATGAACGAGGAAGGGGGTGTCATCCCCGAGGAGTTTTTGGCGGAGTATTGCGCGGATCGGGTGGAGACCACCGCCACGGTCTGGCTGGGCCAAACCTTCAACTGCAGTCGCTGTCACGATCATAAATTCGATCCGTTTACCCAGCGGGACTATTACGGGTTGCTCGCGTTTTTTCACAATGTCACTGAGAAGGGGATCGGCGAGTACGGCGCATCCATCCGACGCAACAATCCGCCCATGATCCAGCTTCCTCATCCTGAGCTGGAGGTGAAGCTCGGCCGGCTCCGGAAGGAGTTGACGGAGGCTGAGCCCAAGCTCGTCGCGGCCAAGAATCGGCTGCGGGCCGAGCTTCCGGATTGGAGCCGTCGCGTGGTGGCGATGCCGGTTTCGTGGACTCGGGTGGAACCGCTCGCCGTGCGTCTTTCGGGAACGACGAACCGTTCGCCTGCCGCCGCGATCGTCTCGAACAGTCTACCTTCCCTGGCCAAAGGTCGGCACGCGTGGGTTGCGGAGGCCGTTATTCCCGCAGGACACGTGAGCGCCCTGAAGCTCCTGTTTCGCTCCGGCCAGAACACGAACCCGCAGGCCATACTTCCGATCCGCGATCTTGTCGTGTCGCGCTGGTTCGAGGCATCGGAGCCGGCCGGAGCTGGAGAATGGCGAGAGCTTCGGGTCGAGGCATCCGACGCTGAAAACGCGGTGTCGCGCGCGGACTCCAGTCAAGCTTTCGACTCCAAGGCGGCCCAGCCTTTCCGTCTGCCGCTGCGCCAGAGCGACCCAGCGAGCCTCTGCGTGACACTTCGCGAGCACGACGGTGATGGATCTGCCCAGGACTGGCGTATTCGGTTGGCGGGAGCCATCGTGACCGATGCGCCCACCTTGCCGGTCGAGCTTCAGCTCTGGTGCACCGCAGCCTCGGCTGATTTGCTTATCCCGGGCACGGTTCGAACCCTCGCGGTCAAGACACCCCACCAACGATCCGAGGCGGAAACCGCTCAGTTGTTCGACTATTGGAGTGGGAGAGATCCGGCTCATCGGTCATTAGCTTCCCAGGTCAATCAGCTGCGACGTGAGATCGACGCCTCCGACCTCCAGATCCCGACTGCCTTAGTGATGGAGGAGATGCCTACCCCACGCCCCACGCACATTCTCATTCGTGGCTCTTATCTGCGTCCGGGGGAGGAAGTGAGGCCGTCCACGCCCGCGAGCTTGCCGGCGATGCGCGAAGGGCTTCCCAAAAATCGCCTGGGTTTGGCTCGCTGGTTAACCGACCCGGCGAACCCGCTTCCGGCGCGCGTCACGGTGAATCGCCTCTGGCAAAGCCTGTTTGGCTCTGGATTAGTGATCACCGCCGAGGACTTTGGCACCAAGGGCGATCGTCCCAGTCATCCTGAGTTGTTGGATTGGCTGGCGACGGAGTTCATTCGGAGCGGTTGGGATGTGAAGGGCATGATGAGGCTCCTCGTGACCAGCGCGACCTACCGCCAAAGTTCCAGATGGACGCCCGAGCTGCTGGAGCGGGATCCGTCCAACCGATGGCTGGCTCGGGGACCGCGTTTCCGTCTGGGGGCCGAGTTCATCCGAGATCAGGCCTTGGCGGCTTCAGGATTACTGGTGCCCAGGCTCGGTGGTCCTTCGGTTCGGCCCTATCATCCGCCAGGACTGTATGAGCAAGTGGTGGCGGGCAGCAGCGCGAGCACCTATGTGGTCGGGCAGGGGGATGATCTCTATCGGCGGAGCCTCTACACCTACTGGAAACGTTCGGTTCCGAACCCAGCCATGCTGTTGTTTGACATGCCATTTCGTGAGGCGTGCACCTTGCGACGTCCGCGAACCAACACCCCGCTGCAGGCGCTCAACTTGATGAACGACCCCACCTATGTCGAAGCGGCCCGGATGCTCGGGCAACTCGCGTTGAAAGATGGAGGGGACGATGCTGCTTCCCGGCTGGCCTTCCTTTTTCGTCGGGTCATGAGCCGCGCTCCGCGATCGGACGAACGCGCCGTGCTCAAGGCCGCGTTGCGGCGATGGAAGGCCGAGTTCTCAGCGGATCCAACCGGTGCCAAAGAGTGGCTCTCCGTCGGTTCGAAGCCGGCCGATGCGCGGTTGGATCCAATTGAGTTGGCAGCGTTCGCTGCCGTTGCCAGCACCGTTCTGAACCTCGACGAAGCCATCACTAAGGAATAGGCATCATGCCAGAGTCTTCTCCTCATCTCCTCGCGCGGCGACAGTTCCTGGGCCGGAGCACCGGCGGCATCGGACTGGCTGCTCTGACGTCGCTGCTTACCCGGCGAGATGCGTTCGCTGCAGCTGGAGTTGGGGCTGTAGGTAACCCTGCCTCAGCGCTGGGATTTCACTTCGCTCCGCGGGCGAAACGAGTCATTTGTTTGACGCAGGCGGGTGCCCCTTCGCAGCTGGAACTCTTCGATTACAAGCCGGGGCTCCGCGAACGATTCGATCAAGATCTTCCCGCCTCGGTTCGCCAGGGACAGCGGCTTACGGGCATGACGTCGGGACAGGCACGCCTTCCGGTGGCCCCCTCCGCCTATGCCTTTCAACAGCACGGGCAGTCGGGGATGTGGCTTAGCGAATTACTGCCCCATACTGCCCGTTTGGCGGATGATATCTGTTTGATCCGATCGCTGCATACCGAGGCGATCAATCACGATCCGGCGATGACCTTGCTGCAAACGGGGCATGCGATCGCGGGACGCCCCTCGATGGGCGCTTGGCTCTCTTACGGTCTAGGCTCGGAGAATTCGAATCTACCGGCCTTTGTGGTCATGATCTCCCGTCCGAGCGGGCCCACGAACGCTCAACCGCTTCATGAGCGAATGTGGGGATCCGGCTTCTTGCCGCCGCGCTACCAGGGAGTCCGGTTTAGCCCGGGGAAGGATCCGGTGCTGTTTCTTTCCAATCCGCCGGGCATTACCTCCGGACGCCGGCGCGCCATGCTCGATGATGCTGCGGCCTTGAATCGCATCAAGCATGCGGACATGCAAGATCCTGAAATCTTGTCGCGGATCGATCAATACGAGATGGCCTTTCGCATGCAATCCGCCGTTCCGGAGCTGGGTGACTTGTCCGGGGAGCCGGCCTCGGTGTTTGAACATTATGGACCTGAGTCGCGCAAGCCCGGCACGTTTGCGGCCCATTGCGTCCTGGCTCGACGCTTGGCCGAGCGGGGGGTGCGATTCATACAGCTCTACCATCGGGGCTGGGATCAGCATGACAATCTTCCCAACGGGATCCGCAGTCAGTGCTACGATACCGATCAGCCATCGGCCGCTCTGCTGGAGGACCTGAAACAGCGAGGGTTGTTGGATGACACTCTGGTGGTCTGGGGCGGGGAATTCGGGCGAACCGTCTTCTCACAGGGGAAGCTGACTCGTGAGAACTACGGCCGTGATCATCATCCCCGTTGCTTTAGTGTTTGGCTGGCCGGGGGTGGGATCCGCGGAGGAACAGTGTATGGTCAGACCGACGACTACTCCTATAATGTGGCGGTCGATCCGGTGCATATTCACGACCTGAACGCGACGATACTTCACCTGCTAGGATTGGATCACACCCAGTTGACATTC